>CAYSYN010000030.1:0-6637 GCA_964435445.1 uncultured Candidatus Saccharibacteria bacterium | reverse complement strand
TCCTTTTTTTAAAGTGCCAGATTCTGAAACGATAGAAATAACCTCTCCTTTTTTTACTTCAAAAGCAAAAATTTCTTCTTTTTCTTTTCTGAAAGAAAAAAAGTAAAAAGTTCCCCCTAAAATTAAAAAAACTAAAATTGTCCCCAAAGTTATCCTTCTCATTTTATTTTTGGAAAAATATCTTTTGTTTTGTGTAAAAGAGGGGAAAATTTCTTTTTCCTTATTTTTTCTGCCACTACCCTCGCCAAGATTAAATAATGATCTCCAGCTTCCTCTATTAACTCTATTTCACATTCAAAAGAAATTGGGCAATTTTTAATTGAAGGAGGTAAAACAAATTTAGATTTTTCTTTTTTTAATTTGGCTTTTTTGAATTTGTCTGTGTCTCTCCCGCTAAAAGTTCCACAAATTAGAGCTTCTTCTTTCATATTTTCTTCTAAAATGTTTAAAGTAAACTGAGGAATTTTTTGAAAATTTTGAAAAGTCTTTCTTTGGGGAGCTACAGAAACAGCTACATATTTTGGCTCAAAAGAAACTGGCATCAAAAAAGAAGCTGTCATGACATTATCTTTTTTTCCATCAGTTGAACAAATTAAAGCGACAACTCTTGGAAAAATTTGTTCTGAAATTCTCATTTTTTTATCTTAATAGAATTTTTGCCTCTTTTTCTATTTCTCTCTTTTTGCTTATTTTTAATTCTTCAAATTTTTCCGTAAAAACATCTTTGACCAAAACTATTTTGTTTTCAATCAAGAATTTCCCTAAATTAGAAGAAACGCTAGGTAAAATGGTTACAGGATAAAGTTTATTTTTCTCGATAAGTTCTTCCAATCCCCTCCCTTTTGGATATTTCCAGCCCAAAAGTTCAACTCCAACGCATTTTGAATATTCAATTGCTTTTTTTGTAAATTTAGTATTTGTCACTAAAATACTTTTGTAAATTAAATTAAAGTCCAAAAATCCTCCTTTTTTAATGTCTAAAAATCTAGCAAAGTTAGAAAGGGCTGTCTGCAAATTGACTCTCTCTCCAGGTACATGATGAAATTTGCATTCTCCAATGTAAATCAAATTCCCTTTTTTAGCTAAGAAATCAATTTCATAAACTGTGCACTTTCCCCTAATTTTTTCATTAAGTTTTACTTCATACCCTTCTGCCTCAAAAATTTTTCCCACAAATTTTTCAAAAGGGAAGCCTGTAGGTCCCAATTTCCTTATTGCTCCTTTCAAATTGAATTTTATAGCAGATTGGGGAGATCTTTGCAATAAAATTTCAAAAATTCTGTCAAAAATTTCCAAAGTAGAAATTCCAGGAAAAACTTCTCTTTCAATTTTTCTGGCAATTTCAAGAGCCAATTCCTTAGAAGCTCCTGCTTTTCTTGCAGACAGATAAACTTTTTTAAAAGAGAAAGGTTCTTTCTCTCCTCTAAGATTTATAACATAAAGTTTTCCTTCCATTATGGAGAAATGGCTTTTTGAATTTTTTGAGCTATTCTCTGCATTTTTTCTTTTGGAATTTCTTTAATGTTTGAAAGATCAATTGCTCCCCCATGTCCATCTCCTTCAAACCTTGGAACTAACCAAACGTGAGCGTGGGGAACTTCCTCTCCCAAAACTAAAGAAACAACCCATTCTGTTTCCATTGCTTTTCTTATGGCATTAGCTATTTTTCCCACTATCTCAAAATATTCTCCCAAATAAGGCACATCCCAAACCCATCTAAAGTGTTCTTTTGGAATGACCAATGTGTGGCCAGGGTTTCTAGGATTAATATCTAAAAAAGCTAAAAACTTTTCATTTTCGAAAACTTTGTAGCAGGGAATTTCTCCCTTAACAATTTTGCAAAAGACGCAATTTTCCATAATTTTTTGACCTTTTTTCAAATTCCATTTAAAATATTATCAAAAATTGATGAAATTAGGAAAACATATTAAGTGGCTAATAAGATTAGTAGAAGAAGAAAGGAAAGCTGAGATTGGAACGATGAAAAAGGAAATGAAAGCTCTCTCTGGGAAAAAAAGAGAGAAACTGGGGAGAGCAATTTTAAATTTGAAGGGGAAAAGAATAAAAAGGGAGTTGGGATTTGAGATTGTAAAGTTTGGGAGAGAAAAAGAAATTGAAACTGAAATTTCGGTTGGAGATCTGGTTTTGATTTCAAAAAGAAATCCCTTAAAAAGCAATTTGGTGGGAGTGGTCACAGAAAAAGGGAAAAGATATTTGTGCGTGGCTTTAAAGGAAGTGCCAAGATGGATTTCAAAAAAGTGCAGAATAGATCTCTTTGCCAACGATATTACTTTTAAAAGACAAATTGAAAATTTAAGAAAAAGAAAAGAGAGAGTACTTTGTGCTTTAAGATTTAGTTTGGGGATTAAAAAACCAAATCCTCCAAGAAAGTTTCCTTTCAAAAAAATTGATAAAGATTTGAACGAAAGTCAAAAGAAAGCTGTAAGTTTGGCTTTGGGATCTGAAAATTTCTTTTTAATCCATGGCCCTTTTGGTACAGGAAAAACAAGAACCTTAGCAGAAATTATTTTGCAATTTGTCAAAAGAGGGAAAAAGATTTTAGCTTGTGCAGAAAGTAATGTTTCTGTTGACAATTTAGTGGAAAGATTGGTAAGAAAAGCAAAAATTGTCAGATTGGGTCATCCTTCAAGAGTTTCTAAAGATTTAAAAAATTCTACTTTAGCTTGGCAGATAGAAAATGCAAAAAAGTTTAAAAGAGTAAAAAGATTGAGAGAGAAGATTGAGAAACTAATAGAAACAAGAGACCAATTTTTAAAACCTATACCTCAATTGAAAAAGGGACTTTCGGATGAGAAGATTTTACATTTAGCAAAAGTGAAAAGGACAAAAAGAGGACTAGAAATTGGAGAGATAGAATCTATGGCTGAATGGATCAAAATTCAAAGGAAAATTTCACAAATCCTAAAAGAAATAGAAAAAATCGAAACAAAAATTGCCAGAGAAATTTTAAATGAAGCTGAAGTTATTTTAACTACCAATTCCTCTGCTGCCTTAGAATTAATAGAGAATATAGAGTTTGAGGTCGCCGTCATTGATGAAGCAACCCAAGCTACTATTCCTTCTGTTTTGATTCCCATTGGGAAAGCAAAGAAGTTTATTTTAGCAGGAGATCACAAGCAATTGCCCCCTACTATTTTGTCTGAAAAAGCAAAACCACTTTCTCAAACTTTGTTTGAGAAATTAATTGAAAGATTCCCCCAAAATTCTTGCTTGCTCAATGTCCAATATAGAATGAACGAAATCTTAATGGAGTTTCCCAACAAAGAATTTTATGGGAAAAAGCTAAAAACTGCTTCTTTTGTGAAAAATATTACCTTAAAGGATCTTGGAATAAAAAAACCAAATTTTGGAAAATTTTGGGATCAGATTTTAGATCCCCAAAAAGTAATTTCTTTTTTGGATACTTCAAAATCAGAAAGGAAATTTGAAGTTCAAAGAAAAGGTTCTTTTTCCAGAGAAAATCCCCTTGAAGCAAAATTAGTAACAGAAATTGCAGAAAAACTCCTCAAAATGGGAGTAAAAAAAGAATGGATAGGAGTGATTACTCCCTATGAAGATCAATTAGATTTGCTGAAAATGGCAATAGGAGAAAAGGCAGAAGTAAACACGGTCGATGGTTTCCAGGGAAGGGAAAAAGAAGTCATTGTCATTTCTTTTGTGAGAAGTAGCAAAGAGAAAATTTTGGGATTTTTGACTGATTTGAGAAGGTTAAACACAGCTATTACTAGAGCAAAGAGAAAATTGATTTTGGTGGGAGATGCTGAAACTTTAAGTTCCCATCCTGTTTACAAGAGATTAATAGACTTTATAAAACAAAAAGGAGTATTTGTCACTTTGTAAAACAAATGGCTGAGTATCCAACTACTTGAGATTTTTCTCCAAAAATGGTGTCTCCTGAGTTTTGATATTTTAAAAGTTTAGCTTTTGCCCTAATTTCTTTTGCTATTTGCAAAATTGTTTTTATTGAATCTTGAGCACAAGCTAAGGTTTGAATTCCCAAAAATTCCTTTTCTTCCAATTTTTCTATTTTTTCTTTAAATTTTTCTGGATCGCAAGTTAAAATAGCTTCGATCGTTTCTTTGTCGATCTTATTTGCTATTTCGTATGGTGGATAATGGGATAAATCAGAAGAAGCCAAAATCAAAACTTTTTCCTTTTTCATGATTTTTAAAATAGCTTTGGCCAAGTCTTTCCAGTCTTTATCTTCTGAACCAAAAATTATAGGTAAAATTTGAAAATCTTTTAATACTTTTTGCAAAAAAGGAATTTGTACTTCTAAAGAATGCTCAAAAATGTGAGCAGAATCTCTGACAAAAAATCTTTCAGAAAAAGACAAAATTTCTTTTGACAACATTTCATTAACTTTTACTTTTCCCAAAGGAGTTTCCCACTCTCCCCTTTCCCAAATTGAAACCCCATCAAATCTTTCATAATGGGAATCTCCAATTAAAATGACATTTTTAAAATCTTTGTTTTCTATTGCCTTGAAACCGTGAGCAGCAACAAAACCTGAAAAAACATATCCTGCATGGGGCAAAATTAAAGCAAAAATTTCTTTTTCTATTTTTGGAATTTTAGCTTCTTTCAAAAAATTATCTATCATTTTTACCAAATCCTCTTTTTCTGCTGGATAAAATTGGCCACAAACAGCAGCTACCCTCAATTTTTTTTCTTCCATAATTTTATTTCAAAAGAGAAAGGAGAAAAAATGAGCTTGAAACAATAATCGTTAGGGGTCCTGCAGGTAATTTGAAAAATTTAAAAATTAAAACTCCACAAAGAGCAGAAATAGCCCCAAAGAGAAAAGAAAGTATTTTATATTGGGAAAGGTTTTTAGCTAAATTTCTTGAAGTGGCTGCAGGAATAGCTACTAGAGCTGTTGTCATTAATCCCCCTACCATTTTTACCCCCAAAGAAACCAAAAGAGCAACAGAAAACAAATACAAAAAGTTGTAAAATTTAACTTTTATTCTTTTAGATTTGGCAATATCTTCTGAAATTTGAATTAAAACCAATTTTGGATAAATTTTTGAAACCAAAAAGAAAATGAAAGAAGACAAAATAAAGATAGCTAAAGTTTCCGAAAAGCTAACTTTTGTAATGTCTCCAATTAGAGCTTCTTTTGCCTTTTCCATTGGCAAAAACAAAAAAGAAATAGCTACTCCCAAAGCAAAAACAATGGCAGTTAAAGCTTCAAAAGGAAGTTTTGTTTTTTGTTCAAAAAGCCAAATGAAAAAAATTCCCAAAATGACAAAAGGAAAAGCTCCCAAAGAAACATCAAATCCATAAATTAAAGCTAGTGCTATTCCTGGCAAAGTTAAATGTCCCAGAGGACCTGCTACCAAAGCCATTCTTTTAGATAGCATTAAAGTTCCAAGATAGCCTGCCACCCCTCCAATAAAAATAGATGAAATTGAACTTAAAACAAATTGTTCAGTGCTCATGATGGGTATAAAATTTAACTTCTGTTCCGTAAAGTTTCTCAAGAGATTCTGGAGTTAAAACCTCTCTCGGGACTCCTTGACAAACAGGACACCTGTTCAAACAAATGACATAATCTGAAAATTTGAAAACACAGCTTAAATCATGAGTGACCAAAATCAAAGTCAATTTTTTCTCTTTTTTTAATCTCTTCAAAATCTTATAAATTGTTTCTTTCCCTAAAATATCGATGCCAGCTGTAGGTTCATCAAAGAGTAAAACGTCGGGTTCTTCACAAAGAGCCCAAGCTACCAATATTCTCTGGAATTGTCCAGAGGATAAATTTCCCATCTTCTTCTTTAAAATATTTTTTTCAAAACCAAACTCTTTCAAAATTTCAATTGTTTTTTCTTTTCCAATGTTTTTAATCTGAAAAAATTCTTCAACCGAAAGGGGGAAATCTTTGACAAAAGGTAATCTTTGGGGAACGTAACCAAAATTGATTTTTTCTTTCCACCAAATTTTACCTTCAAAAGGAATAACTCCCAAAAGAGCTCTAAGCAAAGTTGTCTTTCCTGCCCCGTTTGGGCCCAAAATAGTTATTGTTTGTCCTCTTTTCACTTCAAAAGACAAATTTGAAATAATTTTTTCTTTTCCAAATTGAACTGTTAAATTTTTCACTTTCAAGATGATTTCTTCCACGATTTTTTTAAATTTTGAACAATTTGAGAAAAAATAACTTGATAATTCTTTTTTATTTCAAAAACAGGTTTTTGCCTTATGGTACAATTTATAAAATCTTTTGAAAAAGGAATTTTCCCCAAAACAGAAAATCCCTTTCTTTTAGCAAAGTTTTCAATTTTTCGAGAAAAATTTTTTGCCAAATCAAATTTGTTAATGATAATGGCAGCTTTTATTTTAAATTTTTGAGCTAAAAATAAAACCCTTTTTAAGTCAGAGAGAGCAGTAGGTGAAGGCTCTGTCACCCCAATAACAAAATCTGTTCCCCTAATTGAAGCTATGACAGGACAGCCAATTCCAGGAGGGGAGTCGATAATAACAAAATCTGATTTTATTTTTTTGTCAATTTCTTGAGCTATTTCTCGCAGTTGAGAAACAACTTCGCCCGAAGCTAGCTCTCCAACTTTCAATTCCCCAGAGACTAAAAAAACATTATAATTTTTTCCTACAAAAA
>CAYSYN010000029.1:0-6649 GCA_964435445.1 uncultured Candidatus Saccharibacteria bacterium | reverse complement strand
TTTCTTCCATAAAATTAAGATTTCTTTCAAATTCAGCTTGAGCTTGAGAAAATTTCACCGCATCTTGAACCGGAGGAAGAAGTTGAATCCCAGCAACAAAAATAATCCCGATAAGAGAAAGGTAGATCAAAAATTCAATCAAGGTGAAACTTTTCATACTTTTAAAATTTTAAAAAAATTTACAGTCATTGACAAGGTGGAAAAATGGATTAGAATTTATTTTCAATGGAAAAGATGAGAAAAAAGATTTTAATTGTTGAGGATGAGATTTTTCTTTCTAACCTTTTGAAAACTACTTTAGAGAAAGAAGGTTTTGAAGTGGTTCAAGTTTTTAGTGGAAAGGATGTTTCAAAAGATTTTTTGGTTGATGAAAAAATTGATTTAATTTTGCTTGATCTTATTTTGCCAGATAAAAATGGATTTGAAATTTTAGAAGAAATCAAAAAAGATCCTTTGCTTTCTAAAATTCCGATAATTGTTCTTTCAAACTTAGGTCAGGAAGAAGACATTTTAAAAGCAAAAAAATTAGGAGTAAAAGATTATTTTGTAAAAGCAAGAGAATCAACCGAAGCAATTGTAGAAAAGATAAAAAAAGTTTTAAAGGTCGGAAAATCTTAAAAAATGTCATTTATGAAAAAAGGTTTTACTTTAGTTGAGCTTCTATTGGTCATTGGAATTTTGGCGATTTTGGCAGCCGCTACTTTGGTGGTGCTTAATCCAGCAGAAATGTTGAAAAAATCTCGAGATACTCGAAGACTTCAGGATATTGACGCTATTGCTAGTGCTTTGAGCCTCTATCTAGCTGAGGTAACCTCTCCAAGTTTAGGAACAACTGGCGAAGTGTATTGTAGCTATGCTGATACTGCTGCCGCTCCTTGCACCAAGACGGTTACTACGGGTACTCGAGATATTGATGGCACAGGTTGGATCCCAGTTAATTTCACCCAAATTTCAACTGGTGCACCTTTCTCGGCTTTGCCAGTTGATCCAGTGAATAGCAAATCAAGTGGATTGTATTATATGTATGCTTGCAATCAAGCTTCAAGTACTTTTGAATTGAATGCTACTTTTGAAAGTAAGTATTATAAAGATACGGTTAATCTCGATGGAACTGATGGAGGAAATAATGACGCTAAATATGAGAAAGGAAACGATCCTGGACTTGATTTGATTTCTTAAGGAATGGAAAGATTTATTTTTCTGCCTTTGGCAATTTCTCTTTTGATTTTTTCTTTCCTTTTCCAAAGAGGCTCGAAGGAAATTCTTCGAGCCTCTTTTTTAATTTATCTTTTGGCAATTTCTCTTTCAATTGGAATTTCTCTTTTTCAAGCTTTTCTTACCTATTTTCTTTGGGAGAAAAGTTCGTTTTCCCATCTTCTTTTACCCCCTTTTACCCCGATTAGCTATTTCCTTTCTTATGTTTTTTTCCATTTCTTTCGTCCAGGTCTTTTTAATATTTCTTTAAGCCTCTTTTTCCTTGCTTTATTGAAATTTTTCAATAAAATTTTTAAAGGAAGGCTTTTTTTTGAAGAAGAAATTTATTTTGCATCTTTTGCTATTTTAGCCTCCCCTTTTCCCACTAATTTTCTTTTAATAATCCTAGCTTTTTTTGGTGGTATTTTAATTTCCTTAACAAAAAAAATTTACAAAAGAAAAACTGAATTTACTTCTCTTTATTATTTTTGGCTTCCTTTAACGATTTTGATGATCGTTTTTAAACCATTTATCATTATCCTTCCCATTTTAAAGGATTTAGCAATGTGAAATTTTATTCTTCAAAATCATGCTTTATTTACCAGAAGAAAAGTTAAAAAAAATTTTAATTGAAGGAGGTTTTTTAACTGAAGAAGAATTCGAGAAATATAAAAAGAAAGCTGAGCGACTTGAATCTGATATCGGAGAAATTTTAATTTCAGAAGGAGTAATCAGCTTAGATTATTATTATCAGCTTCTTTCTGACTATTATAAAATTCCGCTAGCCAAAAGCCTTTCTAAAAAGATTGATCCTAAAGTTTTAAGTTTTATTCCGGAAATTGTCGCCCGAGAAAGAAAAGCGGTTGCTTTTGATTTTGATGAAAAAAATAATCTTTTGAAAGTTGCAATGACCGATCCTACTGACATCCAAACCATTGAATATCTTGAAAGACTTACTGGCAAAAAAATTAAACCTTACCTTGAAACTGAGCAAAATTTAGAAAGACTCTTGAGCATCTATGCCGAACAATCAACGCTTCAATTTGAAGAAGTTGTAAGGAAAAGCGTTCAAGCCGCTTCCCAAATGAAAGTAAGGGGTTTGGAGGAAGCAGCTAAAGAACTTCCGATCGTCCAACTTCTAGACGCTCTTATTTATTATGCCATTTTTTCTGAAGCCTCAGATATTCACATTGAACCTTTAGAAAAAGAAACTTTAGTAAGATTTAGAATTGAAGGACTATTGAAAGAAGTAGCTCGGTTTCCAAAAGAAATTTTAGACCCTTTAGTAGCTCGAATTAAGCTTTTATCTTCTCTTAAAATCGATGTTCATTACATTCCTCAAGACGGAAGATTTAGATTTACCACTAAAACTGGCCAGGTAGTGGATCTTCGAGTTTCAATCATGCCCCAACTTCATGGAGAGAAAGTAGTAATGCGACTTCTTCGCGCCACTCGCCCGCTTTCTTTAACTGAACTTGGACTTTTGAAAGGTTCTTTGGAAAAAGTAAAAAAAGCAATTTCCCGTTCTTTTGGAAGCATTTTTATTTGCGGTCCTACCGGTTCTGGAAAAACTACCACTTTATATTCCATTTTAAGCATCCTTAATCGACCTGAAGTAAACATCGTCACAATTGAAGATCCGATTGAATATGCCATTAAATATGTCAATCAAATTCAGGTCAATCCTCAAGCCGGCTTAACTTTTGCAGCTGGATTGCGGTCAATTTTGAGAGAGGATCCTGATATCATCTTGGTCGGAGAAATTAGAGATAAAGAAACCGCTGAAATTGCCACTCATGCTGCTCTAACTGGACATCTTCTTTTTTCAACCTTGCATACTAACGATGCTCCAACCGCGGTACCTCGCCTGATCGAGATGGGCGTGCCAAAATTTTTGGTGGCGGCAACTTTAAATACCGTCATTGGTCAAAGGCTGGTAAGAAAAATTTGCAAAAATTGCATTTATAGTTATAAACCTAAAAAAAGTGAAATTGATGCTATTAAAGAACAGCTTCTTCTTTTAGGAGTTAAAGAAGAAGAAATTGAAATTCCTCGCCTTTTTTTTAGAGGAAAAGGTTGCCCCATTTGTCATGGTTCAGGTTATAAAGGAAGAACTGGAATTTTTGAAATTTTAGATATTAACGAGCAGTTAAGAGAAATGATTGGCGCTGCTGAATTTGATCTTGAGGCCTTCAAAAAAGCAGCTCGACAGGCTGGCTATCGAACTATGTTTGAAGATGGACTCAAAAAAATAGAATTAGGAATTACTACTTTAGAAGAAGTTTTAAGAGCAGTTCGAGAATAAAAATCATGCTTTTCAAATACAAAGCCATAACTCAAGAAGGAAAAGTAGTTGAAGGAGAAATTGAGAAAGAGAGCGAATCTGAAGTTTTAAAATTTTTAAAGAGTCAGGAGCTAACTCCTATTTCCATCAAAGAAGAAAAAGCTATTGTAGAAAAAATCTTAGGTACTTCTTTGAAAGGCTTCTTTAAAAAAGGAATTAGCTTAGAAGATCAACTTTTCTTGGTGCGTTATCTCAGTTTAATGCTTAAAGGAGGCGTTGATCTTTTGGAAGCTTTAAGTGTTTTAGAAAAAGACTTTCAAAATCCAGCGGTAAGAAGATTTCTTGCTTTTTCCAAGGAAAGTTTAAAAAAAGGAAGATCTTTTTATGAAAGTTTTTCTGCTTTTCCTCATGATTTTTCTCCTACTTTTGTTGCTTTAATTAAAGCTGGTGAAGTTTCAGGTAAACTAGATGAAGTTTGTAAAGTTTTAGCTCAAAATATTGAAAGAGAAATTGAGCTTAAAAGGAAATTAAAATCAGCTTTAACCTATCCGATTATGCTCGTAGTTTTAGCAGTCATTGTATTATCGGTGGTGATTACTTTCTCAATTCCTAAAATTGCTATGATTTTTGAAGAAATTAATCGAGAACCTCCTCTCTTTACTAAGATTATTCTTTCATTAAGTCTTTTTCTAAGAAAATACGGAATCTTTTTACTTCTTTCAATCGTTGCCATTTTGGTTTTTCTTTATTTTTTCTATCAGAGAACTTTGGTGGGCAAAAGACTTTTTCAAAATTTAATTGTTCATCTTCCAATTGTAAAAAAAGTAGTAGAAAAAATCGATGTTCAAAAATTTACTCAAAACTTTTCTGCTATGGTTGAAGCTGGTGTGCCTATTCTTCAAGCGATTGAAGTTTCCCGAGATACCCTTACTACTCCCAAAATGAAACTAGCTTTAGATAGAATTGCCGAAAAAATAAAAAAGGGAGTAACCATTGGAGAAGCTTTTCTGGAAGAAAAAAAAGCTTTTCCCCTCACTTTAGTAAGCTTGATTTCAATTAGCGAAAAAGCTGGTCGTCTTTCTTTTACTTTAAAAGAGCTTTCCGATTTTTTTGCTGGCGAAATTGATGCAACTGTAAAGTCTTTGACTTCTTTGATTGAACCAATTATTCTTATGATGATTGGTGGAATAGTTGCACTTCTAGCTTTGGGAGTAATTGTTCCCCTTTATCAAACGGTCACTACTATGGCTCAATAAAATTTATGAAAAAATCTAACAAAAAAACCATTATTGCTCTTCCAATAATTTTGATTGTTAGTGCTCTCGTGGCAGAGTTTACTTTAATTATGGGCTTTTTATCTTTTTATTTTAATCTTTACTCTTCTCGTTTTAGTGATTCCCAAAAAGCTTTGTATCTAGCTGAGAGTTGTCTTTATCGAGAAATTGTTAGTTTGATGAGAGATCGTGACCATCAAAATCCTATCTCTCCTTCTCCATGTCAGGTAGAAATAAATAATACCGGAAACCAAGCGGCAATCACTGTAACGGTAAAATATCGAAAATCAATTAAAAAAGTGAGAGCAGTTTTAAAGATCGATCAAGACACCGGAAAAGTCACCTTAGATTCTTGGAAAGAAATTTCTATTTAAAAAAATGCTCGGAATTATCCCAAAACAAAAAATAGGAGGCTTGGAAATTTCCCGGAATTCTTTAACTTTTGCTTATCTTTTAGATGAAAAAAGAAAAAGCTTTCTTAAGCTTAAAATTGCCTGCCCTCAATGTTTTATCAATGGAGAAATTCAGGATGAAAAAGAAATAAAAAAGGCTCTTAAAAAATTAAATTTTCTTATTAAAGAAAAATTAAAATTCAAAAAGAAAGAATTAGTGAAAGTTGCACTAACTTTACCTGGAACTAATTTTTTCAGTCAACCTTTTAGTTTGCCGATAATTGGAAAAGAGGAATTTAAAGATGCCGTCCTTTTAAACCTTAAATTAAGTGCTCCTCAAGATTTTGAAAAACTTTGCAGCGATTGGCAAATTCAAAAAGTTGATTTTTCTTCAAATAAAGTCACTCTACTTGGAGTTTTCTTTCCAAAACAAAGTATAGAAAAATTAGAATCAATTTTAAAAGAAACCGGTTTTCTTCCAGTAGCAATTGAATCTTTCTCTTTAAGTCTTTGTCGAGCGATTAACTTTCTTTTACCATTTAAGTTTTTAGATTGGAGTATTTTTTATCTTACCGAGGAAGGAATAGAAATTGCAATTGTGACTGAAAGAAAAGTCCATTACTTTTTCTTTCAAGAATGGATTCAGGATTCTTTCAAAGGAAAGGAAAAATTAATCGATTTCTTAAAAACCACTCTTTTCCATACTAAAACTTTTTGGGAATCTCATTTTAAGATTGAGTTTCCAGAAATAATCTTTCTGGCTGGAAAGATTAATCCTAAGGTCTTAGAAGCTGCTGCTAAAGAAATCAAAAAAGAGTTTTCTCAAACCTTTTCTTTATCTTTTTTAGAGCCTTCTTATGGAGCAAGCTTAAGAAAACTCCTTGGAATTTATCAACAAAAAGAAATCAATCTTCTCTCTTCTGGAAGCTTAAAGCTTATTGAGAAAGAATTCAAAAAAACTTTCTTTTCTTTTTGGCAAAAGATTCTTTTTTCAGGTCTTTTTATTGGAATCAGTGTTTTTCTTTCAATGAAAATTTTTCTAAATCTTGCCGTAAATTCTTTTGAAGAAAATTTAAAAACTTTAAAAAGAAAAAATGCTACTCAAATTGAACTTTCAAAAAAACTTCAAAAAGAAGCTCAGGAATTTAACCAAATGGTTGATTACCTTGCTCAAGTCCAAAGACAAATCTTTTTGCCTACCAATTTCTTTGAAAGAATAGAAAAAATTTCTCAACAAAATGAGGTAAAAATTTTAGAAATTGTTCCTTTAAGAGAAAAAGTTTTTAGATTTAAAGGAGAATCATCTTCCACTAAAAAAATTCTTCATTTCGCTGAGGCTTTGAAAAAAGAAAAAGGATTTTCAAATATAAATCTTTCTCTTAAAGATATTCATCAAATGAACGAAAAAAAATTTATTTTTCAACTAACTTTCTCTTACCAAGAGAAGTAGGAAAGAAACTTTTTGGTTGCTCTGACTCAGGTAAACTTCTTAAGGAAGCAAAAAC
>CAYSYN010000028.1:0-6798 GCA_964435445.1 uncultured Candidatus Saccharibacteria bacterium | reverse complement strand
TTAAAATTTGATTTTTATAAAAATTGGAGGTTCTCTTATTACGAAAAAAGCACCTTACACTTTAAATCTCAAAAAAATGAGAGAAATTGCAAAAGAAATTTTAAAAATTAGAAAAAAATTTAAAGTTAAAATTTTGTTGGGAAATGGAGCAGGATCTTTTGCTCACGTTTCTGCGAAAATTTTTAAAACAAAAGAAGGATACATAAACAAAAATAGCAAAATTGGCCATTGCATTGTCACGGATGATGCAGCCACTTTAAATAGAATTTTAGTAAAAGAACTAATAAGAATTGGATTGAAAGCAATTGCTGTGCCTCCTTCTGCTATTTTTGAAACTTCCAATGGCAAATTAAAATCTTTCTATTTGGCTCCCTTAAAAAACTATTTAAAACAAAACTTAATTCCGGTTGTTTTCGGTGATGTTATTTCAGACAGAAAAAGAGGTTGTGTTATTTTTTCCACAGAAAAAGTTTTCAGAGTTTTAGCAAAGTTTTTAAAACCCAAAAAAATAATTTTGCTTTCTAAAGTAGAAGGAGTTTTAGATCATAAAGGAAAAGTTATTTCAGAAATTGACAGAAGAAATTTTTCCAAGATAAAAAAATTTTTGAAAGGAGCTGATAAAATTGATGTCACAGGTGGAATGTTTCATAAAGTAAAAGAAGCTATGGAAATGGCCAAATTGAATTGTGAAGTTTTTATTTTGGAAGGAAAAAAAGGAAATTTGGAAAAATGTTTGAAAGGGAAAAGAGTGGGAACAAGAATTTGTTAAAAATTTTTACTTTAGGGACTTCAAATAGGTCGTTGGAAGAATTTTTAGAAATTTTAAAAAAGTACGAAATTGAAGCTGTCGTTGATGTCAGGCATTTTCCAACTTCCAAACTATTTCCCCATTTTAAAAAAGAAAATTTAGAAAAGTTTTTAAAAAAAGAAAATATTGAGTATTTCCACATTGAAAAATTGGGAGGATACAGAGAAGGAGGATACGAAAAATATATGGAAACAAAAGATTTTAAAGAAGGTTTAGAAAACTTAATAGAAATTGCTAAAAAGAAAAAAACAACTATCATTTGTGCTGAAAGATTCCCTTGGAAATGCCACAGAGCTTTTATTTCCCTGAAACTCCAAGAAAGAGGTTTTCAAATCATTCATTTAATTGAAAAAGATAAAATTTGGGAACCAAAAACACAACCAAGAGAAATTAAACCTACTTGTCAAAAGGTCTTAAAGAGAATAAAAAAGAAAAGAGAAAAATGACATTTTGCTTTCTTCTTTGGATATTTATCATTTCTCTGGTCAGCTACCTTTTAGGTTCTATCCCTTTTAGCTATTTGATAGCTAAAGTTTATGGGAAAAATCTTTATGAAGTCGGAACGGGTAACATTGGAACAGCTAATGTTTGGAGAGCAACTGGAAAAATTGAACCAACATTTTGTGCTTTAATTGGAGATTCTGGAAAAGGAATTTTAGCTTTATTTTTTGCTAAAAGCTTAAGCTATGCTTTTTTCCCAGAACATTTACTTTTAGCTCAAGGTCTATCTTGTTTTTTTGCGGTTTTAGGTCATAATTGGCCGATTTTTTTGAAGTTTAAAGGAGGAAGGGGTTTGGCAACTTTGGGAGGCGCCTTACTTTATTTTGATTGGAGAGCTCTTCTCTTAGTTTTTTTTGTGATTACTTTTTCTATTTTTCTCGTAGAAATTTTAGTAAAGAAAGGAAAACTGGAATTGAAAGGAACTTTCAAAGAAAAAGCAAGAAAACTTTTTTCTGTATTTATTTCGCAAGTTCTCGGAAGAGATCTGGGTATATTGGTAGCTCTCATTTTAGTGTTCTTTTTCTTCCCTCAGGTTTTCAAGATTGCTTTCCCAGCTCTCATTTTAGCAGTGATCAAACACGTAAGAAGAACAAAAAATTTTCTGGAAGGAAAAAGGATATGAAATTTAAGTTTTTAGTGAAACCTCCTTTAAAGAGAAAAGTAAAAAAAGGAATTTTGGACTTGAAAAGAAAGTTTGAGGTTGAAGTAGAGATTGCGGAGAAAGAAGGTGAAAAAAGTTTTGCTAATTTAGCGAAAGTAGCAATAAGAAAAGGGTTTGATAATTTAATCGTGGTTGGAGGAGATGGTTCAATAAATGAGGTAGTGAACGGACTTTTTCAAGAAAAGAGCGATTTAAGAGATTTAATTTTAGGAGTTATTCCCACAGGAAGTGGGAATAATTTTGCCAAAGCTCTTAATATCTCAACAATAAAAAGAGGATTTGAAGCCATAAAAAAACAAAAGCCAATTTTAGTTGACTTAGGAAAAGTAAATAGCAAATACTTTGTTAATTGCTTTAGTGTGGGGTTGGACGCTCAAATAAACGATTTGGCAAACAAACTAAAAGATAAAATGAAAATTTTACCTAAAAGTTTAAGTTATTTTTTCGCTGCCTTACAATACATCACTTTCAAATTCAAATGTTTTTCAATTTCCATTGAGACAGAAAATTTGAAAAAAAGCGGAAAAATGGTTTTAGCAGCTGTTACTAACAGTGAAAGCTACGGGGGCTTTTTTAGGATAAACCCGGGAGCCAAAATTTCAGATGGCTTTTTGAATCTTTGTTACATTGAACCTTTAGGGAAAATAAAAGCTTTAGTTTCTCTTTTTAAAGTTATCAAAGGTACCCATGTTTTTTTAAAAGAAGTTAAGATGCAAAAAATAAAAAGCTTAAAAATCAAAACAGAAAAACCTCTCATTTGGGAGATTGACGGAGAAGTTCAGAAACCAAAAAATTTTTTTAAAATTGAAATTTTGCCAAAGGCATTAAAATTCTTTTCAAACTTATGAAAATTAAAAGATTAGTTGTTGGTCCTCTTTTGACAAATTGTTATATTCTAATTTCTGAAAAGGAAGCAATTGTTATTGATCCTGGAGCAAATTTAAAAGAAATTTTAAAAGAAATTGGAGATAAAAAACTAACTTATATTATTTTGACTCATTATCACTGGGATCATACTTTAGCTGCTTCAAAACTCAAAGAAAAGACAGGAGCTAAAATTTTAATTCATAGAGAAGAAAAAGATTTTATTAAATTTTTACCAGATCAATTTTTAGATGGGGGAGAAGAAATAAGGATTGGTAAAGATTTTTTGAGAATAATTCATACTCCCGGTCACTCCAAAGGTTCAATTTGTATTCTGGGAAAAAACTTCATTTTTACTGGGGATACTCTTTTTCAAGATGGTTTTGGAAGATACGATTTACCAGGAGGATCAGAAAAAGATTTGAAAGAATCTTTGAAAAAATTAAAAAAAATTATCAAAAAAGGCATGACAGTTTATCCTGGTCATGGTCCTTCTTTTAAAAAATAAAAAAAAGAGTATAATTGAAAGTGGGGATAATTTTGAAAATTGGGGTGGATTTGGACGGGGTTATCACACCTTTTAAATTCATAAATCCTTCAATAAAACTTCCCCAAGTGATTTATATTCTTTTAGCCCCTATTTCTTTATTAGTACCTCCAGCGAACAAAGCAGCCTTACAACAACTTAAAAAACAAGGGCACGTCATTATTATCGTCTCAGCTCGCCCTTGGTGGTTTCATCGCATCACAGAGAGTTGGTTAAAGCTTCATAAAGTTACTTTTGATAAACTCTATTGCATCGGTTTTGGGAAAGGAACAAAGAGAAGAAAATTAAAAATTATAGAGAAAGAACACATAGAGATCTTTATTGAAGATGATAAAAGAATAAGGGACTTTTTAGCTCAGAGCTCAGTCAAAGTGGCAGCGAGTCTTTATGAAATTTTCCAAGCCCCTTCGGGGCACTATTTTTTTATCCTTACGTAATAAGCGACAATGGCAAAAGCTACTGCTGCATTCAAAGATTTCTTTTTTCCAAACATGGGAATTTTTAAAACAACATCCGCTTTCTTCAAAGTTCTCTTATCAATACCTCTCACTTCATTTCCTACTAATAAAGCTAAAGGGAATTTGGGTTTAAATTTAAAGTAGGGGAGAGCTTTTTCTTCAGTTTCTAAGGCAACAATTTTTATGCCTTCTTTCTTTAAATCTTCGATTAATTTTCCCACATTTTTTCTTTTTTCCCACAAAACAAAATTTTGAGCTCCCAAAGCTGTCTTTTGAATTTTTTCAAAATTTTCTTTTGGGGTGGGAGTATAACCTGTCAAAAAAATTTTAGAAATTCCTACTCCATCAGCTACTCTGAAAATCGCGCCCACATTGTAACAACTTCTAATATTGTGCAAAATGGCAAAAAATTTTTTTGACATTCTTTCATTTTGCAAAATTAAAAAAATTGCTACAATGGGATAAAGGTCAAAAATAAAAAATTTATGACAAAAAAAGAATTTTTCATCAAAAAAATAATTCCTCAAATTCAAGAACAAATTTGGACTTATGAATACCATATTATTAGAAATCAATTTGCTTTAGAAAGATTAGAAAGGCAATTGAGAGTTTTTGAACGATCTCAGGTTTTAAAACCAGGTGAAAAATTCACAGAAAGAGAGGCAGAGAAAGAAAGTATCAAAAGAGAAATTGAAGAAGCCAAAAGAAATTTGCAAGTTTTACCCCTTTTGAAAGCTGGAGAGGAAGAATTTTTAGAGTATTTTCAAAAGATTGTTCAAAAACTTTAAACTTTAGAGAAAGCAGAAAAATCAGGAAAATCCATAAAAGCAAAATGCCAGCGAGAAATTCTCGGCCAATTTTCTCTCCACCAATTTTCTCCAAGGGGAGCGTCCAGACTACTCCACAAAGTGGGAATGATATTTTTTTGAAGAAGTTTTTTTATAATTTTCTCTGTTACTAGCTCTACTCTTAGACAAAGAGTAACAGGAGGAGAAATAGACAAAATAAAGTCAATTGCTTTTTTAATAGTGTATTCTTTAAAAGGAGAGGAATGGGGAACAGTAGTAAATCCCAAAGACAAAAAACTTTTTGGAAAAAATAAACGACATTTAAGTGCAAATTTTCGAGGCTGAAAGGAGGAAGCAGGCGCATTTGGTCCTTTAAAGACATCTGCATTAAGAATAAGTGTTTGGGGAGGAAATTTGAATTCTTTGAGAATGAGAAGAGAAGGCAAAACTGCTTTTGGATCTTTAAAATCTAGTTTCACTCCTTTACCTGCACAAATAACTTTCTTTACCCATTCTCTAAGTGGAAAGAGCGATTTTTCAGAAGTAGGAAGATTATGAGTCATCACAGGAGTATTTTTTTGGAGCCAAACATCCCCCTCAATGAAATGAGCTTTACTCTTGATAGCTTTTTGAAGTTGCCCAATGGTATTTACTCGGTGAGCCCAAATAATTTCTCGGGGGTATTTTACTTTAAAATATCGAAGAAGAAAAGAAAATTCTCTTGAAATTAACTGATCCATTTTTTCAAATTTAATTTCTCCAATTCCAAATTACAAAAAACCTCTATTTTAGTATAATGAAGAAACATTAGATGATAAAGCGTTATGGAACTAAATAAAGTTCTAAAATTTGTAAAAAGAAATAAAGGTTCTTTAGGTTTGGCTTTTTTATTTTTAATTTCTCTTTTTTGGTGGGGGTGGGAAGAATACAAAATTGAATTAAAATGCAAATTACCAGCTGAAGTTTTGGTAACAAAAGTAATAGATGGAGACACGATAATTGTTGAGGGAGGAAGAGAAGTCAGACTTTTGGGAATTGATGCTGATGAAAAAGGATATCCTTGTTATGAGAGCGCAAAAAAATTTTTAGAAAAACTCATTTTAAATAAAAAAGTAGCCTTAGAAAAAGATAGACAAAATGTAGATCAATACGGAAGATGCTTGAGGTATTTATTTTTGGAAGGAAAGAATATCAACTTGGAACTCGTAAAAGAAGGAGAGGCAGTTTGTAGGTTTTTGGCGCCAAATTTCAAGTATGAAAAAGAATGTCAATTTTTGGAGAAAGAAGCAATAGAAAAGAAAGTAGGGTGCAAGTGGGGCAAAGAAGTTTTGGGAGAAAATATAAAAACAGTTTTTGCTTGTAAAACCAAAAAGCACATTGGGGAAACAGTTTTTGTAGAAGGAAAAGTTGTTTCTGTACTTCGCTCAAAAAAGAATAATGTTTTTTTAAATTTTGAGAAAGATTATCCCCATCAATGTTTTACAGCTGTCATTTTTAGCTCTGATTTGTACAGATTTCCAGAAAATCTTGAAAAAATTTTTGAAGGGAAAAGAGTGAGAGTTTTTGGAAAAATTCAAGAGTACAAGAAAAAGCCAGAAATCATTTTGCAAACTCCTTCCCAAATTGAAATTTTAGATTGAATTTTGTAAAGTTCAAAGATAATGGAAATTGAAGAGGAAATTGAAAAATTAATAAAAGAAAAAATAGAGAATATGGGGTATGAACTAAAAAGAGTAGAAATTAAACAAAAAGGAAGAGCAAAAGAATTAGTTATTACGATTGATAAAAGAGGAGGGGTGACAATTGATGATTGTGTTAAAGTTTCAAGAACTATAGAGCCTCTTTTAGACGAAAAAGATTTTTTCCCAAAAAGATGGTATCTAACTGTTTCTTCACCTGGTATTGAAATATGAAAACAAGATGCCATATTTTTATTTCAGGGAGGGTGCAAGGAGTGTTCTTTAGATACTATACTCAAGAAAGAGCAAAAAGTTTGGGATTGACAGGGTGGGTGAGGAATTTGCCAGATGGCAAAGTGGAAGCTGTTTTTGAAGGAGAAAAAGAAAAAATAGAAAAAATAATTGAATGGATGAGAAAGGGACCGCCTTTAGCAAAAGTAGAGAAAGTTGATATTATCTGGGAAGATTTTAAGGACGAATTTGAAGATTTTG
>CAYSYN010000027.1:0-7126 GCA_964435445.1 uncultured Candidatus Saccharibacteria bacterium | reverse complement strand
ATTTTTGATGTGACAAAAGTTGAAATTGAAGCTAGAAATTATGGATTTTCAGCAACGGGTCAAATTTTGAAGTTTGATGGATTTTTGAAAGTTTATCCTGTGAAATTTGAAGAGCAAAAATTGCCACCTTTGAAAGAGGGAGAAATTTTAAAATTAATTGAACTGTTACCTCTACAACATTTCACTCAACCTCCCCCAAGATACACAGAAGCTACTTTAATTAAAGAGTTAGAAAAGCACGGTATTGGTAGGCCTTCAACTTACGCTCCTATTTTAGCCACTATTCAAGAAAGGAATTATGTCAAAAAAGATGAAAAAAAGAGATTTTATCCTACAGCTGTTGGCATTTTGGTCAATGACCTTTTAGTAAAACATTTCCCAGAGATTGTTGATTTAAAATTTACTGCCAAAATGGAAGAGAATTTAGATAAAATCGCTAATGGAAAAAAAGATTGGGTTTTGACATTAAAAGAATTTTATGAGCCCTTTGAAGAAAATTTAAGAAAAAAATACAAAGAAATTAAAGGAGCTGGAATTTGGGAAAAGACAGATAAAAAATGTCCAAAATGTGGCGGACAACTTATAGTTAGAGTTTCAAAATACGGAAGATTTTTGGCTTGTTCAAACTATCCCAAATGCAAATACAAAATGGATTTGGAAAGCTCTACTGGAATTTTGTGTCCAAAATGCAAAAAAGGAGAAATTTTAAAGAAAAAATCAAAAAAAGGAAAAGTATTTTACGCTTGCTCTAATTTTCCAGATTGTGATTTTGTTTTATGGGATGAACCTACAGGAGAGAAATGTCCAAAGTGTGGCTCTCTTTTAGTGAAAACAAAAGATAAAAAAATAAGGTGCTCAAGTTGCACCTTCGAGAAATGAAGAAAGGTCAGTTTGAAGACCTAAAATTCTCGAAAACAGAAGACGATCCTCGCGTGGGATTTTGCTTTTAAACCTTGAAAATTCCTTCTTCGAAACAAGATAAAAATTAGCTCTTTGAAAAACGTCCGAATCTACAGGTAAATGACAAAGGAAATTGATTTCGTGTCCTCGTCTACCTATTTCATGAAAGATTAAACTTATATTATCAGGCAAGAACTTTTTTATCCTTTCAACTATTTCTCTTATTGTTTGATTGAGTGTTTCTATAGACGTTCTTCTCTCAAAGGGTAAAATGAGAAAACCCCATGCGACAGTTTTGATCCTCAGCACCAAATAACCGTCTGTCGTCAAAAACCAGACTCTCACCAAAATCTGAGACAAAAAGATCACCCTCTAGAAGAGATTTTAATGAAAATTTTTCCCGTTGACAAGGTCTTTGGAGATTGATACAACAAAAAATGAATGCCCGGGTGGCGGAATTGGAAGACGCGCATGACTCAAAATCATGTGGGGGTTAACCCCGTGAGGGTTCAAATCCCTCCCCGGGCACAAAATTTTTAAGGAAGTTCTCTTAAGGCCAACTTAATAGCACCAATAACTGGTTCTTTTTTTAGTAAAATTATTTTTGCCTTTGGAGAAAATTTTTTAATTTGTTTAATTACTTCTTTTTTGAAAATTTCTGATTTGAAAACAGATCCTGAAAGAACAAGAGGAAATTTTTTATTTTTCAATCCTATTTCTCGAATGGCTGTTTTGGCAGAAAGAGCAGCTTCCCTGGCAGCTTCTTTTAAAATTTTCTTAGCTATTTTATCTCCTCTTTTTGCTGCCAAATCACAGATTTTAGAAAATTGAGCCAGGTTTTGAGGAGGATTTTTGTAAACAAAATCTAAAATATCTGTTTTTTTCTTAAATTTCCATTTTTTAAAAATTAAATCTGTTAGAATTGTTCTTTTTTCTCTTTTATCTAAATCTTTCATGACAGCTTGGAAAACTTTTTGACCAATAAAAAAAGCAGATCCTTCGTCTGCCAAATACCCCCAACCTGAAACTTTAACTTCCTTTTCTCCCAAAAAACCTCTACATCCCAAACCTGTCCCACAAATTAAAATCACTCCTTTCTTTTCAGCTCCAGCAAAAAAGGCTATTTTTTGATCTGAATCTAATTTTACTTTTCCCTCAAAGATTGGAGATATTTTTTTGTGTTTTTTAAGTTCTTTTAAGATTTCTTTTTCTCTTTCTTTGAACTCTTCAGCAAAGGCTGCCAAGCCAATGAAAGTGGATAAAATTTTACCCTTTTTTGGCAATACTTTTTCAATGGCTTTTGCTACATTTTCCATTGCCTTTTTCACGCCTACATTTCTCAAATTTGCAGGACCTGCTTTTGCTATTTTAATGATTTTTCCTTTTAAATTTGTTAGAGCAGCTACTGTTTTTGTCCCTCCTCCATCTACGCCGACAACAAATTTTTTTAGGAACTTTGCCATTTTATCAAGGTTTTTAAAGTTTTTTTGTCTGGCACATTTTTGAAAATGACAGAATTTGGCCAAATTTGACATTCTGAGCCAATGAATTTCCCGGGCATAATGTTTACTTTGGAACCCAAAAGGGTGTCTCTTCCAATAACTGCGCCAAAAAATCTTAAATTAGTGTTAATTTTTTTTCCTTTCACAACAGAGAAAATTTCTCCCCTGTCTAATCTAATATTAGAGGTAATGGTACCTGCGCCAATTTTTGTTCTCTCTCCCACAATAGAATCTCCAAAATAACCTGAATGAGTAGTCGCTCCTTTTTGAAAAATGGAGGCTTTAACTTCACAAAAAGCTCCAATTAAAACATTGTCTTCTAAGTTTGTGTATTCTCTGATAAGAGAATTAGTACCTATGATACAATTTTTCCCAATATAGCAGGGCCCTTTAATTGTCGCCCCCTCAAAAATTTTTACTCCCTCATCAATAAAAACTTTTCCTTCAATAATGACATTTTTGGCAATTTTTGCTTTTTTTGAGATTTTTGTTTTTAAAAACTTGTCAAAAAGATATTTTCTGTGTAAAAACAAATGCCAAGGATATTTCAAAAAAGTAGGAGTTTTTTCTTCATCTTCTCTTAAAATCGCTACCTTAACTATTTTCTCTTTCATGTAAAGAGAAAGGGCGTCTTCAAAATCATATTCGTGCTTTTTTACTTCCTCATAAAAAGAAAAGAAGGAAGGTTCTAGTAAATAAACACCAACTACTTTTATTTTTGAGGGTTCTTTCCCTTTTTTTGGCTTTTCAACAATTTTTAAAATTCTATCTTTTTTCAATTTCATCATTCCAAAAAGCCAAGGAGTTTTTGTTTTTTGACCCAATAAGATAGGAGTTTTTTCTTTTTTGAATTTTTGAAAGAGAGTTTTTAAAACTTCGCTCGCATTAGAGACGTCCCCATTTAAAACCACAAAGAAATCTTTTAAAAAGTTTTTTGCTAAAAAGAGAGCGTTTCCCATTCCCAAGGGCTTTTTTTGAATTAAAAAACGAATTTTCAAATTGAATTTAAACTTCTTCACTTCTTCTTCTACATCTTTTTTAGGAGACTGAACAATAAAAACTTCTTTAATTTTTTTTGCTCCTTCCACTCCTTTGAGCACCCAATAGATTATTGGCCTTCCCATTAGATAAAAGCAACTTTTGTGTCTATAGTTTAGAGGCCAAAATCTTGAACTTTTACCAGCTGCTAGAATTACACACTGCATAGTTTTTCTTTTAAAATTTGAGAAAATTTTTCTTTGAGTTCTTTAAACCTTTTCTTTGTTTTTGCTTCAACATATAATCTTATTTTTGGCGAGGTTTGAGAACCTCTAATCAAGATCCAACCATCGTCAAAGTAAATTTTTACTCCGTCTAAAGTAGAAATTTTATATTTTCTTTTCAGTTCTTTACCCAAATCATCTACAATTTTGAATTTTATTTCATCTGGCACTTTGAAAACAAACTCACCAAAAGGATAAATGCCAATTTCGTTAACTATTTGAGAAAGTTTCTTTTTCGTTTTGAGTAAAATTTCCCCTAACTTTAAAGGAATTAAAAGAGCATCATCAAAAGGTAAAATCCTTGGCATTAAAATGTGTGAACTTTCTTCCATACCCAAAATGGCTTTATATTTTTTGCAATATTGAGCGACAAAAGTGTGGCCTACTGGAGATTCAATAATTTGAGCTCCAAATTTTTTTAAAATTTCTTCAACTTTCATTGAACAACTAATCGTCTTTACAATCTTTTTGTTTTTAGAAGTTTTCAAAAAATCTTTTGCTAAAATTATCCCCACAATATCTCCTCTCAAATACCTTCCTTTGTCGTCAATAATCACTCCCCTATCTCCATCCCCATCAAAAGCTACTCCAAAATGAGCTTTTTCTTTCAAAACAGCACTTTTCAATTTCCCCAAAGCTTCTTCTTTTGGTTCAGAAGGTCTTCCTCTAAAATAAGGATCTGTTTTGGAGAAAATTTCTTTTATTTTGAAAAACTTTTTAAAAAGTTGAGGAGCTACCAAAGTTGTTGCTCCCCCTCCACAATCTAAAATAACTTTTAAACGAGAACTTTTTAAAAAAGAAAATTTTTGAAAGAGAAAGTTAATGTAATCTCTTTTGAAATTAACGATTTTAGCTTTAGGTTTTTTAAAACATATTTTCTTTTCTTCAAGCTTTAATACTTCTCTTTTTATCTTCGCAGGAGAAACTGGCATCCCATCTCCTCTGTACAATTTCAATCCATTCCACTCAGCTGGCAAATGAGAAGCTGTCACAAAGAGAGTAAAATCTACCTTAGCTCTCAATCCAGAAAACAAAATCAAGCCAAAATTTCCTCTTTTAGCAAAAAATACTTCTCCCCCTCTTGTTACCAACCCTGAAATTAAGGCTTTTGCTAAGTAAGGGCTAGATTTTCTAATATCGTAGCCTACTAAAAACTTTTTTCCTTTTTTTGAGAGGGCAAAACCTATTTTTTGAAACACTTCTTTTGTTAAATCTTTTTTCCAAATCCCCCGAATATCATATCCTCTAAAAATTTGAGGATTGATTTTCATCTTTTGATTTTAGAAAACTTTTAAAAAGTAGAAAAGTAATTGAAATAGAGAAGGAGTCGTTTGAAGATATTTAAGCTCTTTAAAAAATATCGCAGAAATGTAATAATTGTTTCTTTGATTTACTCAACTGTTTGGTTCATTTTTACACAGATACTTTTTATGGCCACCGTCTCAGGACCTAGTATGATGCTAACTCTTCATGATGGAGATTTAATTATCGGTTTGAGAAACACAGAAATTCAAAAAGGAGATATAATTGTATTTTGGCGAGATGATAAACTGATAGTGCATGGAGTAATGGAAATTAAAAATTGTTTAATCATAACTAGAGGAGACAATTCTCGAACGAATCCAACGCCAAACCTTCCAATACGAAAAGAACAAAAGTGTGTTAAAATTTTGTTTTGGGCGTCAAGAGGTAGGACATGACATACTAGGCGGATTGAAGAGTCTTGTGATAGTTTTGATTTAGTATGAAATTGAACTACAAAGTTTCCGAAAGGGAAGATTAGAAAAGAAATTGAGAAGGATCTTAGTAATAATATCATGAAATTAGAGAAATTAGAGGTGGTTTAATTGAGAATTAGAATTCCTAAATGGAAAGTGATACAGTGGATACTTTGGTGGATCCTTTTCTATTTCATCATCACGTACCTAAGGCAGTTCAAACCTGTTCTATTTTTTTATTCAAAAAAAATAGCGGCAAAAAAGAGCCGGGTTTATTTTATGTTAGCAAAGAAAAGAAACAGTAAAAAGTGTCACAAAATAAAAGGAAGTACTGAAAAGAGTAAATAAAAAAATGCTCCCCCGAAGGGGATGAGGATTTTTATTTTAAGTTTCTGGTTGATAATGGACAACGAGATGAGCGCTTCCAAACTCAATTGTTATATTCGTGTACTTCCCGCTGGGTTCAAAGGTGATAGTTGTATTTGTCGAGTCGAAGGTGAAGGAGGCAACAAATGTGCCTTCCTCTGTGTGAATTTGAGATAAAATAGACAGCGTCACAGTTTTTCGAGAAGAAGAACGCAAAGTAAAATGAGCCAGATGATATCTTAATGTCTTTCCATTAATTAAAATCCATTCTTTAGGAAGGAGATGTCTCGATGGTATTGCTACTTCTACTTCCAAGCAGTTTGGCCTTGATACTATCTCTTTCTTCTCAACTTTAACGGTGGCAAATACAGAATTCAGTAAAATTAGTGCTAAGATTACAGAAAATGTTATGACTAAGATCTTTGTCCTATTCAATTTATATCACCTGTTTTGATTTTATCACAATTAAAGAGCAAAAGTCAAGTGATAATTTGTTAGCTTGACATTTAGCAATAATTTTGAGAAAGATAAAATATGGTAAGAAAAAAAATAGTGGGAGAACTTTTTTTGCTTATTTTTCTCGCTCTTTTTATATCTTTTAGTATTTATTTTTACACCCTTTTTAAAAATTTTTTCCCTCAATTTCTCATTGAATCTTTGAAGGAAAAAAAAGAAGTTTGTGAAGTAAAGAAAATAAATTTCCTAGGAAGGGAAGCGTTTCTTATGTGTAATGGAAGGCCTTTTTATATAAGCTTTAATGGAAATGGGGTGAAATATGAACTGAACGGGTGGGAATTTTTAAAAAGGCAGCCAAATTTATTAGCGGAGTTAAAGGGTGAAAAATGCCGATTTTATAATAAGTTCGACAATAAAATTGAATTTGTTTGTAAAAAAAGTGCGCGTGTTAAGCAATATCAAATATCCTCTAATTTTGAGAGAGTAAGCAAACTGGAAGAAAAGGATATTTTGGAATACTTTAAAGATTATTTTGAGCAAAACGAATTAAATTGTGAAATTTTGAACTCCTCTAAAGCGGAAAACTATTTCAAAGTGAAAGCAAAATGTAGAGAGGGCAAAAAAGAGTACATAATAACTTTGGCTTTCAACCTGAACGATTTGTTTTTCTATCTCCCTTTATTCCAACACGAAGAGAAATCATATAAAGAACGGGCAAGAGTTTCTGTAGAATTATTAAAAACAATTAAAGATAAATGTAAAATTATTCAGATCGGGCTCAATAATCTGGAAAGACAACAGGAATCTAGCAAGGATAAAAACGTAGTTACCCTAGAGTTACGATGTGGAGATTTGGGTGTAATGTCTATTATTTACCACTTTGGATTAGGTATCGGAGAAGTCTGGGTTAGAGAAGCTGATT
>CAYSYN010000026.1:0-7278 GCA_964435445.1 uncultured Candidatus Saccharibacteria bacterium | reverse complement strand
TCGACCTTTAACTAGAAAAACATTCTATAATTTCCAAAAAGCTTGTCAAGAGCTAAATTTTGGCATTAGAATAGATTTCTTGTACAGAATCTGATTCATCTAAGGCTTCAAAAAGTTTAAAGAGAGTTTCTTTTTCTTTTTCCGTTACCTCCTTCCTTTCTTTTGGCACCCAGTCTAAAGTAGCAGACTCAATTTTTATCCCTTTTTCTTGTAATTTCTTTTTCACATTTTCTAAATCTTCAATTTTTGTGTAAATATCTAATTGACCATCATGCCAATACAAATCTTCAGCTCCGGCTTCAATGGCCAATAATTCCAGATCTTCTTTTGTCATGTTTTGTGGTAAATTTTTCAATTCTACTGTTACACAACCTTTTCTTTCAAACATCCATTTTACTCCTCCCCCTACTAATTTTCCGTTAAATCTGTTTAAAATTTGCCTTACTTCATTTACTGCTCTGTTTCTATTATCTGTAATTCCTTCAATGATAATTGCTATTCCCCCAGGTCCTATAGCTTCCAAACAAATTTCTTCTAATTTTCCAGCTTCTATTTCTCCTGTTGCTCTCTTGATTGCTCTCTCAATATTTTCTGAAGGGACATTATAAGATTTTGCCATTTCAATTGCCATTCTCAATCTTGGGTTCATTTCTGGATTTGGTCCTCCTTCCCTCACTGCTACTTGAATTAATCTTGCCATTTTAGAAAAGATCTGACCCCTTCTTTTCGCGTCAGCTTCTTTTAGTTTTCTTACTTTTTTTGCGTGAGAATGACCTGCCATATTATTGACAATTTTTTTAAAATATGTTAAAATATTCTTGCCCGGGCAAAAAAGGTTTGTGGAAATCCCGGTTCATTCTGGGATTTTCCCGCCTCAAATCATAATCCCACAAGGAATTTGCCCGGGCTTTTATATTTGGGAAGCTACTCTCTCTACTTCCTCTATTGTTGTCATTCCTTCAATCACTTTTAACAATCCATCTTGATACATTGGCACCATTCCTTTTTCAATTGCCTTTTCTCTTAGTTGGGCCACAGAAGGAGATTTTAAAATGAATTTTTCCATTTCATCGTCTACCAAAAATGCTTCAAAAATTCCAATCCTTCCTCTATAACCCGTAAAATTGCAATCTTTGCATCCTTTAGCTCTTGGAATTTTTTCAAAAGGGGGCATCTTTTTTTTAATTTTTGCAAAAGATTTTTTTATTTTTTCTCTTTCTTCTTCTGTTGGTTTTTCGAATTTAACACATTTTTTACAAACTCTTCTCACAAGTCTTTGAGCTATAGCTAAATTTATAGCAGGAGCAATGTTTACTGGACTTTCTCCTAAAGCCTGTAACCTAACAATCGTTCCTGCTGCATCGTTTGTATGTAAGGTGGTAAAAACTAAATGACCAGTTAAGGCAGCTTGAATGGCAATTTTGGCTGTCTCTGAATCTCTAATTTCTCCTACTAAAATAATATCTGGATCTTGTCTAACAATTGCTCTCAAGCCGTTGGCAAAATCATAGCCGTGTTCAGGATCAACTTGAGTTTGTTCAATTCCTTCTAGTCGGTACTCTATTGGATCCTCAATAGTAATGATTTTTAATTCAGGTTTGTTTACTTTTCTCAGACAGGCATAAAGAGTGGTCGTTTTTCCAGATCCTGTAGGACCAGTAACAATAATCATTCCATTTGGTTTTTTAATTTCTCTTTTTACAATTTCCAAAAGCTCTTCTCTTAACCCTAATTCTTCTAAAAAAAGAAGGTTCTTTGGATTCAAAATTCTCATGACAAAAGTTTCACCATACTTTGAAGGCAAAGTTGAAGCTCTAATTTCAATCTCTAGATTATTCAACAAAACAGTAAATCTTCCATCCTGGGGTCTATCTGTAATGTTCAATTTTATTCCAGAAAGCAATTTTAATCTTGAAAGTAATTTTTCATAAACTTCTTTTTCTAGCGCTAAAACATCATGTAAAACTCCGTCTAATCTTATTCTTACTCTACAATCTTTTTCTCTCGGTTCAAAATGAAGATCAGAGGCGTCTAAATTAATTGCTCCTCCCAGCAATATTTGAACAATTTCTGAGATGCTTTCATTTTTACTCTTTTCTATTTCTTCTTTGAAATCAAAAATGTTGTTTATCTTTTCTATTCTTTCTTTCTCTGTAATCTGAACCTCCTCAACAATTTTTGCCTTTTTTTCCATGAAAAGTTAAAATTTACTATGTTATTTTGAAAATATCTAATTTTTCTCTTCATGTCAATCAAAGTTTTGTCAAAAAATGAAAATGAAACAAAAAAAATTGCAAAAAATCTGGCTCAAAAAATTCTCAAGAGAGAAATAAAAGAAAGAATTATTGCGCTGGTAGGGGATTTAGGCGGAGGAAAAACAACGTTTTTAAAAGGATTTGCCAGAGGATTAGGTATCAGGAAAAAGATTTTAAGCCCTACTTTTGTCATCATGAGAAGATATAAAATTCCAAAGAGAAAATCTTTTCCAAAATTAGAATTTGATAATTTCTATCATATAGATTGTTACAGGCTTAAAAAACCAAAAGAAATTTTAAATCTAGGTTTTAAAAAAATTATTAAAAGTCCTAAAAATATAGTTGCGATAGAATGGGCAGAAAAAATTAAAAAACTGCTTCCCCCTGAGGCAATTTGGCTCAAATTTAAAATTGTAGATAAAAAAACGAGGGAAATTCTAATAAAAGATAAAATAAAAACAAAATTCGATGTTGCTTAAACTTCACAATTGGTTAAAGAAAAGAAGCCGTTATACTTTTGCGGTCGTCCTTCCCCAACTTATTTGGACAATTATTGTTGCAGGAGTTTTTGGAGGAAGTGTAGTGGTGAAGAGAGCAGATTTTGAAATTACAGGAACAAAAGAACTTTTTATTTTTACACTTTTTCTCTGTGTCCTTATAGCTTCTTTGCTCGTCTTTCTTGAATTTTTAGGTATTTTTTTATTCAAAGCAAAAGAATGGAAGTTTCTTAACGAAAGAATCAAAAATGGACATATTTTACCCAATGTTTCAGATGAAGAACTTTTAAAAATATTCAATATTCTCCAAAATATGCACAAATGGATGGTTTTAAGAGATGGGGAATATACGTTTGGTACTACTTTCATCGTTGCCTTGGTTGAGTGGATTGCAAGTAAGAACATAAAAAACGTAATTGTTATTTTAGCTGGAGGTACCTTAGCTAGTCTTTGGAGTTTGATTGGGGCTATTGTTTTTTATGATTTATTTCTAATCCCTCTAAGAAAAGAATGTAAAGAAATGCTCAGCAGACGGAAACTGAATTTTCAAGAAATTCATTTCACAAGTCTAAAAACAAAATCAAATTTGTTTATACTCTTACTCATTATTTTACTCGTTGGCTTTTTACTTATTATTAAACCTCTTAATTATACCCTTGTACTTTATGGAATTATTCTCTCCTGTATTATTTTTGTGCTCATTGATGCTCTTTTTAGCACTATTTACGTTACTCTTTCTGAAATTAAAGAATCAGCCAAAGAACTTGCTAAAGGAAGAGAAGCTACTTTTTTTTCTGGTAGCGCAGACGCTGAGATCTTAGATCTTTCCCAAAGTTTGAAAAAAACGGCCAAAGACCTTTTTAACTATCAAAAAGCTTTAGAGGAAGAGAAAACATCTTTGGAAATTAGAGTGAGAGCAAGAACAAGAGAGCTAGAAGAATTGACGAAAAGTTTAGACCAAAAAGTAAAGGAAAGAACAGCTGAATTAGAAAAAAGAATCAAAGAATTAGAAAAATTTCACAAGTTAATTATTGGCAGAGAATTAAAGATGATAGAGCTTAAAGAGGAAATTAAAAGACTCAAAGAAAAATTAAAACATGAACGAGGAAAGTAGAGAAATTACAAGCGAAGAAGAAAGATTAGCTCTTTTGAATATTCTAGAAGATGTAGAAGAAGAAAGAAGAAAAGCAAAAGAAGAGAGAGATAAAACCTTAGCTATTATCAAAAATCTAACAGATGGTCTTTTGTTTTTTGATAAAGAAGAAAGACTTTCTTTGATTAATCCTCAAGCAGAAAGATTGTTGAATGTGAAAGAAAAGGAGGTGGTAGGAAAAACGATGGAAGAATTGGCTACATTTGAACCCCTAAAGCCCTTTATAAAATTCTTACAAGAAAACCGAAAATCCCTTTACAAAAAAGAATTTCAAATAGGAGAAGATAAGTTTTTAGAAGTTTCTTCTGTTATTGTTGTTTCTAGAGGCGAAAAAATTGGCACCTTAATTATTCTTCACGATATTAGTCGCGAAAAAATAATAGAAAGAATGAAAACAGAGTTTGTATCAATTTCTGCCCATCAGTTGAGAACTCCCCTTTCAGCCATCAAGTGGATTTTAAAGATGATTTTAGATGGAGATTTAGGTCCTCTTTTGAAAACACAAAAAGAATATTTAGAAAAAGCTTATACTTCCAACGAGAGAATGATCAATCTTATTAACGATCTATTAAATGTGAGCAGGATTGAAGAAGGAAGATTTCTTTATAGACTTGAACCGGCCGATCTAAGAAAAATTATAGAAGATATTCTTAATACATATAAAAAAGAAATTCAGAAAAAGAAATTAGAGGTAAGCTTTCGAAAACCTAGAAAATTTCCCAGCATTTTATTAGATAAAGAAAAAATAGGAATTGCTGTGCAAAACTTGATAGAAAACGCTATCAGATATACTCCAGAAAAAGGAAAAATCATTCTTTCTCTAAAAAAGAAAAATAAAGAAATTGAATTTTTCGTCAAAGATACAGGGATTGGTATTCCAAAAGAACAGCAGGCGAGGATTTTTTCCAAGTTTTTCAGGGCCAAAAACGCAGTCAAAATGGAACCCAACGGTTCTGGTTTGGGGCTTTTCGTTACAAAAAAAATTATTGAAGCACACGGAGGAAAAATTTGGTTCGAATCAGAAGAGGGAAAAGGTACAACCTTCTATTTCACTCTTCCTCTAAAATTGTTAAAATGAAATATGGAAAAAAGAATTGTTCTTGTAGAAGACGAAGAAATAATAGCTGACCTTTTAGAGAGAAAATTGAGCGAAGAAGGATACAAAGTTTTTGTCGCCAAAAATGGGGAAGAGGGGTTAGCTAAGATCAAAGAGATAAAACCAGATTTAATCTTATTAGATATTGTCATGCCAAAAATGGGAGGATTTGAAGTTATGGAAGAGTTGAAAAGAGACGAAAAATTGAAAGAGATTCCCATTATCGTTATTTCAAATTCTGGACAACCCGTTGAGTTAAATAAAGCAAAAGAATTGGGAGCCAAAGATTGGTTAATTAAAACAGAATTTGATCCCAAAGAAGTTTTAGAAAAGGTAAAAAAACAAATAGGAAATTAAAGTGGCCAAAAAAATTCTTATCGTTGAAGACGATAAATTTCTAAGAGAGTTAATGAGTAGAAAATTGCGAGAGGAAGGGTACGAAGTTATAGAAGCAATGGATGGAGATGCAGGACTTAAAAAGATGAAAAAAGAAAAGCCAGATTTGGTCTTACTTGATTTAATCCTACCTGAAATAGACGGGTTTGAAGTTTTGGCTACAAAAAAAGAAGATCCTGAAATTGCCAAAATTCCTGTTATCATTCTTTCAAATTTAGGTCAAAGAGAGGACGTGGAAAAAGGATTAAGCTTGGGAGCAATTGATTATTTGGTCAAAGCTAGTTTTACCCCAGGGGAAATTGTGGAAAAAGTAAAAAACATCTTAAGGTAGCGTTTTTGAAGAACGTGCCAGAGCTCCCAGAGGTTGAAACAACGGTTAGAGATTTAAATAGAGCAAATCCCAAAATTGTAGGGAGCTCTTTTTCTAATTTTTGGACAGAGACAAAGAAAATCATTAAAAAACCAAAAAGCGAAGAAAATTTTAAAAAAGAGCTTTTAGGAAAAAAAATTATTAAAATTTGGAGAAGAGGGAAAAACATTCTTTTTGATTTAGAAGATAAAAAAACTCTTTTAATCCATCAAAAACTTACAGGACATTTACTTTATGGGAAATGGAAAAAAGAAGGAAAAGAATGGGTTTGCGTTCTTTCAGGGCCCATTTCTCAAGATCCTCAAAATAAATTTTTAAGATGCATTTTCTTTTTAGATAATGGTTGGCAAATTGCTCTTTCTGATTTGAGAAAATTTGCCAAGATTGAACTTTGGGAGAAAAACGAGCTGGAAAAAGAACTTTCAGCACTGGGGCCAGAACCCTTGGAAAAAAGTTTTACTTTTGAAAAGTTTAAAGAAGTCTTAAAAAGAAGAAAAAAAGGAAAAATAAAACAAGTTTTGATGGATCAAAAAATCATTGCTGGCATTGGCAATATCTATTCTAGTGAAATTTTGTGGCAGGCTAAAGTTCATCCCCTAAAAGAGGTAAAGAAATTAAAAGAAGAGGAATTGAAACGGATTTTTGAGGCAATGAAAGAAATTTTGAAAAAAGCAATAAGAGCAGGGGGAGAATCAATTTCAGATTATAGGAGAATTTCTGGCAAAAAAGGAAAATTCGATAGATTGAGAAAGGTTTATAGGAGGGAAGGAGAAAAATGTGAAAGGTGTGGGGCAAAAATTAAAAGAATAAAAATTGGAACAAGATCTACTTATTTTTGTCCAAATTGTCAAAAAAAATGATTTTGGTTTTTTGTGGAGAAAATACTTTTTTGGCAAAAAGGAAGTTAAAAGAAATTATTGATTATTATAAAAGCAAATACAAGTCAGGTTTGAACCTGAAGTTTCTAAATTTGAAAGAAAAAAATTTTCAAGATTTCAAAAGCGAAATTCTTTCTTTGCCCATGTTTTCTGAAAAAAAATTTTTTATTCTAGAAAATGCAAGCCAAAATCTAGATTTTAAAGAAAATTTTCTCAAAGAAATAGAAAAATTCAAGGGAAAAGATTTTGTTATTTTATTTTTTGAAAAAAAAGATGTCTCAAAAGACAATTTTTTTCAGAAATTAAAAAATCATGCAAAATTTCAAGAATTCAAACCTTTAAGTTTTTTGCAGCTAAGATATTGGATAAAAAGAGAATTTCAAAAGATGGGTAGAGAAATTGATCCAAAAGCTATAGAAAAACTCATTCTTTATGCAGGAAACGATCTTTGGCAAATAAATAATGAAATAAAAAAATTGGTCACTTACAAAAAAAAGGGAAAGATTTTACCAGAAGATGTAATTTCTCTTGCTTCTTTGAATTTTAATGCTAACGTTTTTGATATTATTGAGGCTATCGCGAAAAAAAATAAAAAAAGAGCTTTAAAACTCATTTACTCTTACTTGGAAAGAG
>CAYSYN010000025.1:0-7393 GCA_964435445.1 uncultured Candidatus Saccharibacteria bacterium | reverse complement strand
AAATAAAGCCATAATATCTAATCCTCTTGGAAAGCCTCTTACTTCTCTACCAACTCGAGTTTTAACCCAAGTAAAGGGCCGGGGGATTCTGTTTCCTATATATACTCCACTATAAGGAGAAACAATTTTCGAAAACAAATAAGAGTCAACTGTAAATCGCTGACCCATCAATCTGAATCCTTTGGTATTTTTTAAAAATTTTTCGGCCTGTTCTGAAGAAAAAGGAGGCGTTAATTCGCATTGTCCCAAACCACTATAAATTTTTGGATCAAAGGGTAGGTCTAAGAGAGCTTTTCTGATCTCTTGATATTTCCTTTCTAAATCTTTAGGGGCTATTTCTCCATCAAATAAAGTATCTAACACAGTTGAGTATTCATAAGGCCCTAAATCGTCTGAGAAACCGACAAAGAAAGCAGTGATCGCATATAATCTCTGCCATTTTTCTTGAATGTTTTTACTTTGAGAAAATTTATTCGCAATTAAACTAGCTTGAAGGGTTTGAATTTTAGCATCATCAGTGGAAATAATTCCGTCATCTAAACAGGCAGATTTACCTTTCGGAAGCTGATCCGACCCTTTAATGAGATTAGTCATTCTTCCATACCACATCATTGCCTTAAAGTAATTCTTGAGTTTCTCTGATTTGGTGTAATGACCCCTGGGAACATATTGAGAATAATCCTCTTTGTAGATAAATATTGGAGAAAACTCCCATCCTTTATGTTTTTCAATTAATTCAATTTCTTTTTGAACCAAATCCTTTACAAAATCTGGAGTCTCAAAACTATATTTTTTAAATTCTGATTCTGAAAAATATTTAAAAGAAGCTTTTTCTCCATATTGAGCTTTTATTAAATCCCAAATTGCACCGTATTCTTTTCTTAAATTTTCTTCTGTCATTAATTGATCCTCTTTAGGTTTAAGTAATTCCAAGGCTACTGAAAGATAGGCCACATTTCTTTTAGCAGCCTCTTTTAAGTCTCCTGAAGTATTGTTATATTGGGAGATAGCATCATCAAGAAATTCTTTACTCATCTGCCAAACATCATCATAAAAAAGATCTCTTTCTAATTTCATTAAAGTAGTGTCAAAAAAGATATGGTAATAATGTAAAAGGGAATCAGTAGTAATAAAAACTGGCAGATCTTTGTTTTTTATAGCTTCATAAAAAGCTACAAAATCATCTTTTGGCAAGGCACTTCTTCCAGAAGCAAGAATAAAAACTTCTTTTTCCGCAATATCTTTTGGGGTAGGAATTACTACAAAGCCATTTTGTTTCAAAAGAGAAAGAGCTTTCGGGCTAAGCTGAATTTTCTCAGAAAATTTTTGATAATTGGAGATATCTTTAATTTTAAGAGGAAGTTGGTAGGGAGGAATTTGAGGACTAACATCAACTTTTTCCAAAACAATATCTTCTGATTTAATCAACCGCTTGGCTAAAGTAAGTTCAGCTGGAATTTTGGTTGGAGGGTAAGAAGTAGGAGCTACCGGAGTCAATTGAGATGGGGGTTTGATTTCTTTTTTCTGCGAATAAAAAATCCCACTGACAATACCGGCCAAAATAATAACGCCAATTAAAATAATCATAACTGTCCTAGATGATTTAGGGCTTCGAGGGCTAGAAAAAAGTTGTTTGTCTACTTTCATATTTTTTTTAATTTTATTTTTCAATTTTTATTATACCACTTTTTATTTTATTAAACCACCGTGGATAACTTTTTGATATTTATAAGATTGTCCCTTTGCTAAACGATTAAAATTAATCTACTTTTTTAACTCCTTTTTATAAACCCTGCTTCTTCCTCCATTTCCTTTCTTTAAAATATCGTAGGAGGGAATTTCAAACACCTCTATTTTTCCATCCAAAAAATCGGAAAAGCCTAAAATTTTACCATTAGGTGAGATATCTAAACCAGTTGGTTGATTTCCACCTACAATGGCATCTAACATTTTTCCAGTTTCAGTATCAAAAAGGAGAACTGACCCCCATTCAGGTCCAGGTACATAGTAATTTGTAGGACTGAAATTTTTTCCCCGGCAAGAAACAAAAAGAATTTTTTTATCTGGACTTAAAACAATAGTATTTGGATTATTATCTGTCTGGACAAATTTTTCTACTTCGTCGGTTTTTAAATAAACTTTCCAACTTGTATTTTTTCCCATATCGGAAACATAAAGCACTTCTTTTTCCTCATCTCCTACAATATGCCGCATCGCTCCCCTACTCTTAAATATAACTTTTCTTTCTCCAGTATTTAAATTTATTTTTTCAATTTCTCCATTGGCAAAACCTGCTACATAAAGATTTTTACCATCTTTTGTAATATAAATGCCTCGAGGAGTATCAACAGTGGGAATGTTTCTTATTAATTTTCCGTCTAAGAGATTAATTTCGGAAACATTATCTCCACACCAATTTGAAGCAAAAAGGGTCTTTTGGTTGGAAGAAAGTTTCACTACCTTAGTCCAGGTACTTTTGGTATTAAAGACGCGCAGGATTTTTTTTGACTGAATATCAATTTCAAAAATTTTACCAGTTTCCATCTGACTGATGTAGGCCGTTTTTCCATCTTTAGAAAATTCTATTTCTACTCCTCCACCATTGTTGAGATTAATGGTTGCTATTTCTTCACCAGTTTTTGAATCAAAAACGCTCACCCCTTTCTTTTTATTTAAAAGGTGAGTTACCCAAATTTCTTTTCCATCGGGAGAAAAAGCTACTGCTTTTGGAGAAGGCACATAATTAATATCAAAAAGATGTCTTACTAACTGGTCTTCTAGTTGAAGAAAGGGACCAAAATCTACTTTTTTTAATTTTTGGTTTGAATTTTTAATAATTTTTTTCTCATTTGTTTTTACTTCTTTTATTCTTTCTTTATTTGTTTGCTTTTTGTTTATTGAAATTTCTATTACACCTTTTTTTATTTCTTCAACCAATCTTGATGTGGATTTTTGCGCCAATTTTTCAAGAAAATTATGAGCTTTCTCTGACTCCATTAAAAACGGTTGACTCAACTTGCTTTGAATGGGAAATAGTCGATAGACAATTTTTTCTGGATAAATTTCTACCCCCACAGCTAAACTTTCTTGAGTTTCTTTTGAAAAATATTGATCAAAAACAAAATTTCCTAAAGAATAAAAAATTAATTTTCCTTGATACTCTTCTATTTCTTGAACTACATGAGGATGAGATCCAATAATTAAATCAGCCCCGGCCTCAATAACTTTATGGGCTAATCTTTGTTGAAAAATTGAACTTTTCGGTTGATACTCTTCCCCCCAATGAAAAATAACAATCAAAAATTTTTTTGGATTTGATTCTCTTATTTTCTTTATAATTTTGGCAATTTTTTCATCAGAGCAGTTAAAAGGAAAAGTTTTATTAAAAGCAAGAATGATAATATTTTCTTTTTTAAATAAAAAATCTTTGTCACATCTTATGGGATGACCAACAAAATTAATATGAGATTGTTTTAAAAATTCTTTAGTTTCTCTAAAACCAGTTTCACCCATATCAAAAGTATGATTGTTCGCTAAAGAGACTAAATTAAAATTTGAAAAAGAAAGGGCTTTTGTAACTTCTGGAGAAAAAGCAAATTTTAAAGAAGGAGAACCAAAATCTGGTGGATTTTTTACAATTGGACCCTCCAAATTTCCAACCACAATATCGATTCCTCTCAAAAATTGACTGACTTTTTCAAAAGGGTAAAAAACACTGTTTTTTTGCATGAGATGCTCTACCTCGCGGTCTAACATAATGTCTCCCACAAACAAAATGGTTTTTCCATTAAATTCTTCTGCTGTTTTATTTCTCTCAAAATTATTTTCTTCGAAAACGAGGCTAAAATAAGAGGTTGTTTCATCAATACTTTTATTTCTGAAGAAATTAGCCGAATTTGAATAGGCAATTACTTTGGGAAATTCTTTATTTCTTAAATAAGCAAAAGCCCTAGCAATATAAAGTGCTTGCCAAGAATCAACGTCCAATTTTTTGAAATTGGTTTTTTGAAAATTGATTAAAGTTCTAATACTTGCTACATCGTGAAACTTAGCTGCCGAGTCTGGAAGATAATGTGAGAAATCAACACTAGCAATGACTATGGTTTTTGAAGAAGCTAAAGAATTTAAAGAAATTGCAAATTGATTTGTTTCCTCTAAAGAAATATTAAAAGGGATAATAAATGGAGCGATTTTAGCATTGGGAAAGTGCTTTTTTATAAAAGGCATTAAATCTGTAATTCCATGATCTAACCTAATGCTTGGAGTGTTAAAAATGAGATTAATTTTTGAAGAAAGACCTTTGATCAAAAATCTGTCAGTTTTCATTCCATAAAATTTCTGAGTGTTTGGTGAAATGGTAATAAAATTGTTACCTAAAATATCTCCAGCCTGAAAGTGATCGGGAGCTAATAGAACGATTGTTTCGGGTTTTTCTTTGGATGAAATATAACCAAAAAAATTTTCAATCAGATCCTTGACTATTAAATGGTGAGGAGTAACGCCCGCCGAAATCGAGATTTGATTTTTAGGAATGTATAAAGAGAAAGGAAGTTTGATTTTATTTTCAAAGATAAAAAAACTTATTAGCAAAAAAGAAGTTAAGACAAAAAGAAGAAAAATTATTGTTCTGAGATTTCCTTTCATGTTATTCCCAAAAGATGAATGTTTCCCAAATGGACATTTTTTAAATATTTTTGGGCAGTTTCTAAACATTCAAATGCCCACTCTTTAGGAGTGACCGGGAGATCAATCATTTGAAAAGCGGGAAAGAAAACCAAAAGAGAGTAGGGGATTTCTGGATTTAATTTAGCAATAAATTTTGCAATTTTTTCAACCTCGATTTTATCTACATAGCCCGGAACTAATAAAGTGGTAGCAGTCAACATTTGATATTTTGCTTTTGGCAAAAACTCTTTAGCAATCATTTCAAAATTTTCATAAGTTCTTTTATTTGAAACCCCAGATAAGGCAAAACTTAAATTTACATTAAAGGCCTTTAAATCAAACTTAATAATCCCTCCACTTTTTAAAGCAATTTCAGCTGTTTTTTTAACCAAATTTTTATTTCCTCCTCCATTCCACTCAAAGCAAATTCTAATTTTTCTTTTTCTTAAAAGTCTTTCTGAAAAATTGATTGCAAATGGCAATTGGGGTTCAGGTGAACCTCCAAAAAAACAGAGGCAGTAAACTGAAGGTGCCATTGCTTTTTCTAAAAGATTGTCAACCGAAATTCTCGGTGCTTTGTCAATTAATTTATGAGAAGCATTTTGACAAAATAAACAATCAAACGAACATCCGTAAAAAAAGATAGCCAAATTATTTTTTCCTCTTCCTTCAATTGATCCTGGGCAAAACCAGGAAGCACAGCAATTTGTTGGTAGGGGATCAAAATAACTATAAAGTAAACCAAAATTTTCATTTACTTTGCTTTTTAATTTTCCATTTTCGTTTTTTCTTAAGCCACAATAACTAATTTGGTCTTTTCCCATTTGGCATTCATTAGCGCAAAGGTTACATTTTATACCTCCTTTTGTCTTTGGTGGAAAAGGAGGTAAACTATATTTTTCTCTTGCTTTTTGATGTGCCTTTTTAATAAAAGGAAAAGCCGATTTTGGCTTTTCTCTGATACAATCTAAACAAATCCCTAGAGCTTCACTTAAAAAGGATTTTTCTTTTTTACATAATTTACAAATTCCCATTTTAAATCCATTTTAGCATAATCCAACAAATGAAAAAGCCACAAAAAAGCGGCTTTTTCATTAATCTAGCGATTACCTTTTCAGCTAATTATTTTTCTTACATTCTTTCAAGAAATGCTCGAGTTAAAGGACCAACAAAACCTGTTCCTTTTTCCAATCCAAGAGGTTCAAGAATTTCTGAAGCATATTTCTCTTGAAATTTAATCACAGCTTTTTTGGTAATAGGACCAAAGAAACCAGTGGGTTCAATATCCGGCCTTTCCCAAACTCCTTCTTTAATCAATACTTCCTGAAGAGTTCTAACATCGTCTCCTCTCATTCCTAAATATAAATCTCGAGGCCAAGATATAACTCTCTTCTTCTTTTTGATTGCCAGAGAAATACTTTCTTCTAAAACTTCTCTTGTTTTTGGACCAAAATATCCTGTTCCTTTATCTAAATTAAACGGTCTAAGAATTCGAGGTTTATTTATTTCCTGAAATTTAACTAACGCTCTAGCGGTAATTGGGCCAAAATATCCTGTAGCTCCAATCTCTGACTCCCATAGCCCTTCATTTATCAAAGTCTTCTGAAGAGCTTTCACATCTTCCCCATAACTTCCTATCCCTAGATTTCTTTTCCAAATTCGAGGATAGAACACCAGATCTTTTTTGAATTTATTTAGAAAACCGTAATAATCAAAGGTAGTAACTTTAACCTCTGAATTAAATAAATCAGCAATGTCCTCACTTACCTCTTTTAATTCTTCTTGATTTAATTCTACAGGATAACCAAAACGTCCCCGCCAATAAGGATGCCAATATCCTCTATCTAAAATTTCTTCTTGGGTTATAATAAAAACTCGGATTTTTGCTCTACTCTCAGAAATTTCAGAAATTCCTGAAATCAGAATTGGACAATAAAGGAAGTCTGAATCAAATTGATAAACAACAGGCTTTATACTCTCTTCTCCTTCCTTGGTATCAATGACGTCAAAGACAAAATATTTTATCTCTCTTTTTAAATAATTTTTTACTCCTTCTTTAAATTCAGAAGAGATCTCTTTTACTTCCAAACCCTTTTGTATAGCAAAATCTTTACACCATTTCAAAAAATAATTTAGATCATTTACCTTAACTACAGTTATATCATGGGCTCCAATTTTTTTATGAAAAGTAATTTCTATACCTGGAACCGAAGCTTCTGAAGCACCTTTTCCCATTATATCCCAGAGATTTCTTGCTCTTTCTCTTTTCTTATTTATATTTTCTACCAATTTCTCAAAGGATTCAAAACTTCCTTCTTTAATCTCCGAAGGGTCAGAAGGCAAAGGTACTATTCTCAAAACAGTAGCTTTACCATCGCTTTTTATATCATTGGAAAGAATTATTATTTCTTTCTCACCGTTCCAGGCAACAATGGCATTTTGAGCCGATTGATCCAAATGAATATCTGGAGGCCAAATAACCATTCCTCCATCAGCTAAACTGAAGCCCGGAACTAATAGAACAAAACTAATTAGAATTATCAGAAAATTAATTTTTAATCTCATATTGATTTAGGTTATTTTTAAAGTCCTGACCTTTATTCTTTATTTCAACAAGTTAAGTGAAACAGGGCAATTACTTTTTTCTTTTCTCTTGGGTTTTGAACTATTGTGTTGAAGGCTTCTACTGCATCTTTGGTTTTGTTAATTATCAATTCGATTCCTTTCT
>CAYSYN010000024.1:0-7423 GCA_964435445.1 uncultured Candidatus Saccharibacteria bacterium | reverse complement strand
TGAAACAAGACAGTTAAAATTTCTTCCTCAAAAAACTTTAAAACTTCTTCAATAGAAGGTTCAAACAAATATTTAGTGATTGATTTTGGTTTTTTCTCAACTTCTATTTGAGTAGTGATCTCTTCAACAGCTGCCTTTTGAACCAATCCTCCCTCATATTTTCCAAAGAAAACTAAAATTTTCTCATATTGATTGAGGTGATTTACAATTTTAATCAATTTCTCTTTTTCTATCTTTTCATCGTCAAGTTCAAAGTAAAAAATTTTATTTTTTATTTTACTTTTTTGGCTAAAATATTTACCCACTTTTCCAACGACAACAAGGTCAGCTTCGCTTCTTTCCAAATAAGAAATCACTTTTTGCCAAATTTCCCAAATTAAATTTCCATAAAGAAATTCGTTGGCAGAGAGAAAAACTACAGCTTCTTGCTTTTTAGGAAAATTTTTTACCCTTTTTTTCTTTTTCTCTAACAAATAACAAATCTTTATTTCTTTGTATGTTTTTGTCAGCTCAGCAAAAAATTTTCTATTTCTTAGAACCTGTTCCCTTATTTTTTTCATTTTTATTGTTGCTATTTCTTGATAAGTAGTAACCAAATCTTTTATAGCTTCAATGTTTTCTATTTCTTTTTTTATTTTTTTTAAAGTAAGCATTTTTAAATTTTTAAAATTTTCTCAATCTGGGGCAAAATCTCTTCAATTAAAAATTGAAGATGAGTTAAATCTTTAATTTTCTCAATATTTTCTCCCAAGCTTGGCAAAATTTTTTTCTCTGTTGCTTTCAAAATCTTTTCTATTTCTTCTTTCATTCTTTTGAGAGGTTTTTCTTCCCAAAAACCAGAAATTAAAAGCCCCATCAAAATTATCTGTGTTTCTCTAGGGATAATTGTTTCTTGACTCTGATTAAAAATTATTTCTAATCTTTTTCCTGTTTCTATTATTTTTTGGCTTTCTAAAGAAAGTTCTGCTCCCAGTTTTATGAATCCGGCCAATCTTTGACAGTCTACCAAAATCTTTTTTGCCCATTTGGCAATTTCCCTTTCTATTTTTGTTTTTGTTTGATTTCCCACTCTCGTTACAGAGAGAAAAACATTAATGGCAGGTCTTTTTCCTTTTCTAAATTCCACAATATCAAAAAAAATGTGTCCATCTGTCATTCCCATCAAGTTCGTCTGAATGTAACCTGAAAGGTCATTCTCTAAAGTTTCAGCTACAGGAAGAGCAGTAATGCTAACTTCTCTTCCTTCTTTTTCTATATTTCCTGCTCTTTCTAAAAGGGAAGCATGTAAATGAAAAATATCACCAGGATAACAATCTCTTCCTGGAGTTCTTTTTAACAAAAGGGAAATTTGGCGATAAATTTTAGCATGAGTGGTTAAATCATCAAAAACAATTAAGATATTCTTTCCTTTATCTCTGAAATATTCAGCTACAGCCATGCCGCTAAAAGGAGCTAAATAAATCAAAGATGAAGGATCATCAGGTGTGGTATGGACAAGGATAGATTTTTCAAAAACTTTTTGGCTTTTTAAATATTCTTCCACCCATTTTAAAGCCGTATCTTTTTTAGCAATGGCAACATAAATTGGAATTGTGCCCTTTTTTGCTTGAGAAACCATTGCTTGGAGCAAAAAAGTGGTTTTTCCCGTTTTTGCATCCCCAATGACTAATTCTCTTTGCCCATAACCTATAGGAACTAAAAGGTCAACCATCATCACTCCTGTTTCCAAAGGTTTTTCTATTCTCTTTCTTTCTTTAATTGGAGGAGCTTTTCCTTTTATTCTTTTTAGAACCTTTTCCCCTCTAATAGGACCTAGACCATCTAAAGGTTTTATTAAAGGGTTGACTATTCTACCCAATAACCCCTCCCCAACAGAAACTTTAAAGCTTTCTCCGGTCCTTGTTACAGCTTCTCCTACTTTCAATTCTCCTTCTTCAAACATTAAAACTTGAGCTAAATCTTCTTTCAAATCTATAGCCATTCCTCTCTTTCCGCTCTCTGTGATAACCACTTCATCAAGTTTTAAATTGGGAAGGCCAGAAAGGGAGGCTATAGAATGGGAAAAAGATTCTACATATCCAATTTCTTTTGTTTTTTCCAAATAAAAATTAAACTCCTCCATAAAACTCTTCTTTCAATATTCTTTCTAAATTTCTTTTCAAAGAAAAATCAAAAATTTTCCCTTCATACTCAACAATTACCCCTCCTATTATTTCAGGATCTACTTCAAAATCTAAGATTAATTTTTTATCAAAAATTTTGGCAATCTTTTCTTGAAAATCTCTCTTGGGCTCGAAAGCAATTTTTAATTTTATTTGGGGAAGAGAAAGGAGATATTTTTTTAAGTTTTCAAAAATTTTTTCAACTTCTTTTAAATTTTCTAATTTTTCTTTTTTCTCCAATTCTTTGACAAAATTTTCCAAGTCAAAACTTACTTTTCTTTCAATTTTTTCTGAAAGTTTCTTTTCTTTCTCTTTGAAAATTAAATTTTCAACAAAATCTATTTCTTCTAAAAGAGAAATTAAATCTTCTTTTGTTAAGACATTTTCTGCCAATTTAGAAAATTCATTTTCCATTTTTTAGAGACCAATTTCTTTTTTCGCTTTTTCTAAAATTTCTATTACTAATTTTTCATGAGTTGAAAGATCAATTGTCTTTCCCAAAACTCTTCTTGCTACTTTCTCCAAAAGAGAGAAAATTTTTCTATCTACTTCTTCTAACTTTCTTTTTTTATACTCTGCTATTTCCCTTTCCAAGTCCTTTTCTGCCCTTTCCAATATTTTTGAATAATCTTTTTCTATTTTGCTTGCCATTTTTTCTATTTTTTCTTTTGCTGTTTTCGTTAAATCTTTCTGTATTTCCTGGAGCATTTTTTCTATTTTTTCTTCTCTTTTTTCCATTAATCTTTTCAAACTTTCAGTTACTTTTTCATATTGCTCTTCAAACTTTCTTTGTTTTTCCAAAATAGAACCTCTGGCTACCAAGAGAGTTCTTTTTAATTCTTGGACTAAAATATCCTCTAACAATTTGTTGAACTTTTCTGAAACTTTCAAAATTAAAGTTCCCTCCTCTTTTTCTTTTTCTCCTTTCAAAATAAAAAAGAGAAAAATGAGAATAAAAGCAAAAAAGAAAAAAATTATAGCCATTAAAAAATAAAAATTTTCCATATTAGTAGAGTATAATAAACAAAGCCAATCCAAGTCCAGTTAAAGTCAAAATTAAAATAGCCAACAAATTTAAAAGCATGGAAACTTGAATACTTCTTTTTGCTAGAGGATTTCTCCCAATAGCTGCTATTCCTCTTTCTAGAGCCCTTCCAAAAAAGAAAAAGCCAAAGAAAACGCTCAATCCACCCAAAAATGCAGCACCAATATATTTTAGAACTTTAGGGAAGTTTTCAGGTATTTGAGCGAGTTCTACTAATCTACTCAAAAGGGAAGAAAGGGAAGGAGGTGTGAGATTTTGATAACCAATGTTTACGTCCACTCTTATTAATCCTTCTGTTTCTTTCAAATCTTCAAGAGCTCTTCCTAAAACAAACCCTGAATGCGTTGCCTTTTGCCCCACTCCTGGTTTTTCTGAAGTAGTGATATAATCTCCTTTTCTAATTTCCCCGTTTATATTACTTACCCTTACTAGGGTTTCTCCTAAAGTGACCACAGGTAGAGTGGTTGTCGTTTCTTTTCCAAATGTTAAAATGGGATTTTCTCCCACTACACCTATCATATTTTTGTCATAAGGAATACTACTCTTTACTACTTTATTCTCAATTTGAGAAACTATATCTCCTACTTGAACATCTAGGTTTTCTATTTCTACGTTTACAGCAACAATAGGCAATCCTTGAGCAAAACTAATCTTTAAAAAGCAAAAAAGAAGAAAGATTAAGAAAATTTTAAAAACATTTCTCATATGATATTGTACAAAAATTTTTAAGTTGTAAAAACAGATTTTTCGTTAAACAGCTAAAATACAAGTCTGACCTTGTAAGGACTATTGAAGCTAAACCTCAATCAATTTTTTTCTTTTGGCGAGGAGTATTCGTGGAATTTCAAACTCCTCACCCTCGAATAATTCTGTCGATGTCAAACATAATTCTGTCGATGTCAAACATCGACAAGACTTCAGCTTCGATCCAATTGATTGAATTTTAGATTGATAGGAGTCAGACTCCTATAAATTTCAATTAAGAAAATTTCCGCCACGGGAATTTCTCTGTGCGATGCCGAAAAGGTATTCAAAATCTAACATTCTGTTCTTTTATTTTTCACCTTCTTCTATTTCGAAAGGTTTCAGTGTTCATTAGTTATGTTATTAATGTGCAAAATAGACAATTAGCTAATATGTAGTATGCGAGAGGTATGCGAGGAACATGATGCAAGGTCGGACTTTGTAATTTTAGAATTTTTTACCTTCTTAAAGACAGCACTCTCAAACCAGTACTAGCCAATTACATGACCAACTGAGACCGATTACATGCTGATTGAGGCCCGGTCTCAATCAGTTGTTTTCGATCAATAAAGTATTTTTATTGGTTTGAATAATTTGGGGATAGGTCTGTGGAATTTTGGTGAAAAAGAAATTTCCACAGTTTGGGACTTGACAATGTCTCTTGGAAACTAAATAATGAAATAAGCGATTTCCCTCACGGGAAATCGCGAGAATTCACGAAAAAAAGAAGGCCCGCAGAGCAACCCGGAGAGTGTGGAACAAAACCAGGCGCTTTTTGCTTGTTGGAATTTTCCAACAAGCTGCGGGCCTTCAATTTTTGAATAACAAATTTAAAAAATTTTGTCAAGATGGAAGAAAAATTAATCAGCATTGAAGAATTAATTAAAAGAGCAAAAAGTTTGGGAGTAGATTTTGGAAAAGGAGATCCTAAAAATAGGTTGCGCTATTACACCAAACTTGGTTTGATTCCTCACGCCAAAAGAAAGTGTTTTCAAAGTAGATTTCCGAGTGGAGCCTATCCTGAATCTGTTTTGAAAACTCTTTTGAAAATTGACAAAGAACTAAAAAAAGGAAAGACAATTCAAGAAATTAAAAAAGAATTTGAGAAAGAAGTTTTTAAAGAAAGAAAAGCTTCTCCAAAAAAAGAGTTTGTTTTTCAAAAAAGAAAGTTTTTGCCAGCAAAAAAAATTATTGCCTTTGCGCTTTTATCTTTAATTCTCTTTATGTTAACAGCCACACAAAAAATTAAACCAAAAGAATTTCTCTCTGCTATCTTGGCGGTTTTACAAGAAAAATTCAAATTAGCTCAGGTTCCCTCTTCTCCTTCTTCTCTTTCCCCTGAAACTTCTTCTCTCTCTTTGGAACCTTATTTAACCATAAACGCTCAAACTCTTGTCAGACCTTCCCTCAAAGCTGAGGAATTCTTGGAAGCTCCCAATTTTTTGCTATCAAGTGGCGAATTTAAAGGAAACATTACTGCCACTTTAACTGGAGACAGAACATATACTTTCCCTGATGAATCAGGACAAATTTGTCTTTCTAGTGGAAACTGCGTCAGGATTTTGGGTCAAGTTCAAACTCCAGGAGGTGAGACAGCAAGGTTGGCAAAATTTATTAGTCCAAACAGAATTGCAAACTCTTCAATCGTTGATTTATTCTCTGGAGTTTTAATCACTATTGATGAAAAAGGAAACATTGGCATTGCCACTGAAACTCCAAGAGCAAAATTAGAAGTGGTAGGAGATTCCATTTTTGTCGGAAAGATAAATGTAGAGGGGGAGATAGAAGCTACAGGCGACATCTGCACAAAATTAGAAGGAGGAAAGTGCTTGAGCGAATTGTTAGCTTATTACGCAGGATGGGGAGGGGGAGGTGGAGCAGCAGCTGGTGTTGGAGGTTCTGGAACTGCAGATTATTTGGCAGTTTGGACAGGAGCTTCTAGTTTAGGAAATTCCCTTTTGCATCAATCTGGCGATACTCTTTATCTCCCAGGAGATTTTGAAATCACAGGTTCTTTGAAAGTGAGCACTACTTCTCTTCCCCAACTACTTTTAGAGTATAGCAATTTAAACTATTTGAAGTTTGAAATAGAGGAAAACACGACAACGATTTCAGCTTCCAGCACTTTGTACATAAATTCTTTGACAGGTCAAATTATAGCTTCTGATGCTACCCTTACTGCCACCTCATTTGTCGCTTCAGATGCTACTGTTAGATCTATTGGCGAATACGTTTTTAGAGAAGCCATTCCCATTTTCAAATATCCAGTCCCAGCTCAAACTGAATCAACAAACTTCGTTCAAATTTCAAGATATTTTTCGTCAGGGGAGACCATTTCTTCCATTTCAAAATTAAAAGGGTCTCAAAGAAAGTATGCCTTCTTGATCAACATGGCAGATGATATTCCCACAAATTCTTCTTCTACTTGGCGAATCTACAGACCTTCAGCTAATGCCACCTACACCTCTTTTACCATTCAAGGAAATGCCATGGCTTCTTTAGAAGAAGGAAAACCAATTTTAACTGATTTTATGGACTTACCAGACGATGACTGGCGTCTTGAAGTTTCTGTTCCTTCTGGAAAAAAACTTCGAGTTTTCAATATTTTACTTTTAGTTTTTGATCAGGTTTTATAAAAAGGTCGCGAAAAAGAAAATAAAAAGTGAATATAAAAAAATTTCTAAAATCAAGAATTAAATTAGAACCTGGAACGAGAGCTACTTCATTGATGTTCATTGGAGCTTCTTTATTGATTGCTGCAGGAATTTTAATTGCTGCCAATCTTTACTACAACATAGATACTGGAGAGATCATCATGGAAGAAATCCAAAGGGTGACTCAAGTGATCAGAGCTACTGGAGGGTTAATTGTTGGAGGCACTCAATCTCAAAATCCAGACACAGGTTATATTTTCCAAGTTGTTGGAGGAGCAAAATTTGCTACTGCTACGGTAACAGAATATTTAGAAGCTATAAATTCTAGCGAAGCTCCAATAAGATTTGCCACCACAAGCGGAGATTATTATGTAGGGTTTAAAGCGCCAACTGATTTGACAACAACTACTGTTTACACTTGGCCTTCAAACTATCCAGCTAGTGACAATTATGTCTTAGCTTCTACCCAAGGAGGGGTTTTGAGCTGGATTTCACCTGGAACCGCAGGTTTGGGTGACATTACTGCAGTGGGCGATTGTGCTTCTGGTGATTGTTTTACAGCTGATGGTACAGGAAACGCTCTTTATTTTGAAGGATCTACTGCTGATGATTTTGAAATTGCTTTAACAGCCGCAGATCCTACAGCTGATTACACTATCACTTTACCTGCTGCTAACGGAACAGTGGCTTTAGGAACAAGCACTGCGGGATATGTTGCCTATTGGTCAGACACTAATACTTTGACTGGTGAGCAATATCTTTCAGTAACAAGAGGTGGTACAGGAGCAGGATCTTTCACTCAATATGGCGTGCTTTAC
>CAYSYN010000023.1:0-7469 GCA_964435445.1 uncultured Candidatus Saccharibacteria bacterium | reverse complement strand
GGATATAAAGTAGCAATTGCTCCCTGATAAAGTTTAACTAATTTTTTTTGAGAAACTTCTCCCAAATATTTGATTTTTTTGTCAAGATGGGGTTTAATTTTTTCTTTAAAATATTTTTTCCTTTCTGGGTCCAATTTTCCCACCAAAAAAAGTTTAATTCCCATTTTCTTTGCCACCAAAATCGCATTTTCAATTCCCTTGTAAGGTTCCACTCTTCCCACCCACAAAAAGTAATCTTTTGGTTTTTTTGAGAATTTAAAAAGGTTAGTATCTACTCCATTGTAAACGACAAAATTTTTTTTAAATTTTATTTTACAAAGTTTTTTCGCTGCCTTTGTTAAAAAAACAGCAAAAATTCTATCTTTGTATTTTTTAATTATTTCAAAAAGGGGTGTTTTTGGTTCTGGAGCTAAAGGGTTGTGAAAAGTATACAAAACTTTATTTTTGACAAATTTCAAGAAAAAGAAACTTTTTGGTCCCAAATGGCAATGTAAAATATCAAAATTTTTAGCCTGAGAGAAAGAAAAGGACAGGTGCTCCATTTCCAAAAAATAATCTTTCCAGGGAATTTTATCTTTTGCCAAATGTCTCTTTCGCCAAAATTTCAAATTAGCTGAGGTTTTTGAATCACCAGAAGCAAAAAGAGTCACTTTATGTCCTCTCTTGACCAGGCCTTCTGTCAAATAAAAAACAATTCTTTCTATTCCCCCATATTTTTTTGGAGGAACTGGATACCAAATGGGAGCTATTTGAGCAATTTTAAGTTTTTTCATTTCTTTTTAAAATTTTTTTGTAAAGTTTTTCATATCTGTTGACCATTCTTCTTAGACCAAAATTTTCTTTTACCCAGTTTCTACAATCTTCCCTTTTAATTTCATCTATTTTTTTTATTGCCTGGCAAGCTTCTTCAATTGAATTTACCAAAAATCCTGTTTTTCCGTCTTGAATTAACTCTGGCATCGCCCCTCTTTTGAAGGCAATTACAGGAGTGCCACAAGCCAAAGCTTCAATAACTACCAAGCCAAATGGTTCTTCTCTTTTTACTGGAAACAAAAAAGCCTTTGCGTTTTGGAAAAGAGCAATTTTCTTTTTAAAATCTGCCGTTCCCACAAACTGAATTTGCTTTCCGTCAATTAAAGGTTTTACTCTAAATTCAAAATAATCTGCATACCTTGGCAAAATGTTTCCGGCAATAATTAATTTTTGACCAGACAATTTAGCGATATCTATGGCTTCTGCCACTCCTTTATCTGGCCCTATTCTCGAAAGCCACAACAAATAATCTTTTGGCTTTTTGTTGAAAGGATATCTTTCAAGGGGAAGTCCGTGGTAAATTACTTTGACAATATTTACTCCGTGAGATTGTTTTTTTTGATTTTTTGAAATAGCAACAAAATTTATGTTGGGAAAGTGCTTGTAAAGAGTAATCGTTTCTTCTGTCAAAGGATGGTGCAAAGTAGTGACGATCGGAGGTTTTAAAAACTTTGAATAAGGGCAAGTATAAAATTCGCAATGATCATGAATAATGTCAAAATTTTCTTGCATTTCTAAAAGTTTCTCATACATTAAAGAAAAAACAGCATGGGGAGCTCTTAAATTTGCGTTCCACAAAGAAGTTGGCCAAACTGGGACCAATTTGGCTTTTGTTTTTGAATCACCAGAAGCAAAAAGCCAAACTTCATGTCCTCTTCTTACTAATTCATCGCAAAGCCAAGAGACGACCAATTCTGTTCCCCCATAAGCTCTAGGGGGAACAGAAATCCAAAGGGGAGCTATTTGAGCTATTCTCATAAATTGAAAAATCTATTTTTCTATTATATCATAAATTTGATGTCAGACTCTATCATTGATGAAATTAAAGCAAGATTGGATATTGTTGATGTGGTCAGTTCTTACATAAAATTAAAAAAAGTAGGTTCAAATTACGCTGCTTTATGTCCATTTCACTCTGAAAAAAAACCTTCTTTCTTTGTTTCTCCTCGCCTTCAAATTTTTAAATGCTTTGGTTGTGGAGTGGCAGGAGATATTTTCAAGTTTATTATGCTCATTGAAGGAGTTGAATTTGGAGATGCTTTAAGAATTTTAGCTCAAAGAGCTGGAGTTGAGCTAAAACCTCAAGATTCAAAATTGAAAACAGAAAGGAAAAGGTTGTATGAAATTTGTGAAATATCTTGCAAATTTTTTCAAAAACAACTCGAAGGGAAAGTTGGTTCTAGGGTAAAAGAATATTTGATAAAAAGGAAAATAGACAAAAACTCAATTGAAGAATGGAGAATTGGTTGGGCACCAAAGACAAAGAATAGCTTGATTTCCTTTTTGGTTTCTCGAGGTTACAAAAAAGAAGAAATAAAAAAAGCAGGTTTGGCTTTCCAAAAAGAAAATGGAGAATTTATTGATTTTTTCAGAGGAAGAATTATTTTCCCCATTTTCGATTTAAATTCTCAAGTGATTGCTTTTTCAGGAAGAATTTTTGAAAAGGAAGAGGGGCCAAAATATATCAATTCCCCAAACACAATTTTGTATGATAAAGGGAGAGTACTTTATGGATTGGACAAGGCAAAAGTAGAAATTAAAATGAAAGATTTTTGTATTTTGATGGAAGGATACACAGATGTTATTCTAGCTCACAAAGCTGGTTTTAAAAATTCAGTAGCTGTCTCTGGAACCTCCCTTACTCCCTATCAATTAAAAATTTTGAAAAGATATACTGACAATCTCTTTTTGGCTTTTGACATGGACATTGGGGGAAATTTGGCCACTAAAAGAGGAATAGACATGGCAAGATTGAGAGGATTTAACATTAAAGTTTTAATTTTGCCTCAAGACCAAGATCCAGCTGATGTCATTTCTCAAGACCCAGCAGAATTTGAAAAAATAGTTAAAAACTCAGTTTCCATTATGGATTTTTATTTCAAAATTGCTCTTTCTAAATTTGATAAAAATACTTTGGAAGGAAAAAGAGAAATTGTGAAGGCAATTTTGCCAGAAATAAAAAGAATTCAAAACGAAATAGAAAAATCTTTTTGGCTTTCAAAGTTAGCAAAGGAATTAAATTTGAGAGAAGAAGATTTGAGAAAGGAATTAGCAAAATTAAAAATTGAAGAAGAAATGCTAGGCCTTGAAGAAGAGGAAGTTTTAAAACAACCTCCAAAATCGAGAAAAGAAATTTTGGAAGAAAGACTTTTGTTTTTGATTTTGAAATCTCCCCAAAGTATAAATTCAATTGACAAAGAAAAATTTTCTTTTTTCAGCCCAGAACTTAAAGAAATTTTGCAGAAACTCAAAGAAAATTTTAATTTGAAAGTAGAAAATCTTTTTTCAGAAAAAGCAAAAGAACTCTTTGCCACTTGTGCTTTAAAAGCAGAATTGGAAGAAATAGAAAAAGAAAAAATTTTGCCCGAAATGAAATTTTGCTTGAGAGAAATAGCTACTATTTATATCAAAGAAAAGCTAAATGAAATTTCAGAAAAATTAAAAGAAGCTGAAAAAGCAAAAGAAAAAGAAGAAATAGAAAAATTAACTAAAGAATTTCAGAATTTATCTCAAAAACTGTCTAAACTATGAAGAAAAAAAAGAGAAAAAAGAAAAAAAAGAAAAAGGAAAAGGAAAAAAAGAAAAGAAAAAGAAAGAAGAGGAAAAAGAAAGAAATCTTCAGTGAAGAGAAGATTTTAAAGTTGATAGAAAAAGGGAAAAAAAGAGGTTTTGTAACTTATGCAGAAATTTTATCTAATTTTCCAGAGTTTGAATTGGACATTGGAGCCTTAGAGGATCTTTATGAAAGATTGGAAACAGAAGGGATTAAAGTCTTAGATTCTGGAGAATATTTAGCTGAAGAAGAAAAAACAATTCCAGAAACAACTTTAGATCCTGTTCAAGCTTATTTGAGAGAAATTTCAAAAACTCCAATTCTAACAGCTGAAGAGGAAAAAGAGTTGGCAAAAAGAATAGAAAAAGGAGATGAAAAAGCGAGAGAAAAGTTAATCAAGGCAAACTTAAGGTTAGTCGTTTCCATTGCCAAAAGATACATTGGGAAAGCACCTCATTTAAGTTTTTTGGATTTAATTCAAGAAGGAAATTTGGGGTTATTTAGAGCGGTGGAAAAATTTGATTGGAGAAAAGGATACAAATTTTCAACTTATGCTACTTGGTGGATAAGACAAGCTATTACTCGAGCTTTGGCAGACCAAGCAAGAACAATTAGAATTCCAGTTCATATGGTAGAAATGCTCACAAAGTATAATAAAGTAAGAAGAAGGTTGACTCAAGCTTTGGGAAGAGAACCCATGCCAGAAGAAATTGCTGCTGAAATGGGAGTAGAAGTAGACAAAGTTCATCATTTAAGGAAGATTGCAGAAAGAACTGTTTCTTTGGAAACTCCAGTAGGAGAGGATGAAGAAGATTCAATTTTGGCAGAATTCATTGCTGATGAAAAAACCCCTCCTCCTTCTTTGGAAGCTGCAAGAAAACTTTTGAGAGAGAGATTGCAAGAAATCATGCAAGACCTAACTCCAAGAGAAAGAAAGATTTTATCAATGAGATTTGGCTTAGAAAACGGGATTACTCATACTCTAGAGGAAGTGGGAAAGGTCTTTGGCGTAACGAGAGAAAGAATAAGGCAAATAGAAAATAAGGCCCTAGAAAAAATAAGAGAACATAGAAAGTTGAAAAAACTGAAAGGTTACTTTTAAAATATGGTCATTAAAGTTAAAGAGAAAAAAATAAATTTGGAAAAATTGGTTTTGGATGTTTTTTTAAAATCGATTGAACTCTTGGGAGGATTAAAAAAGCTCACACAATACCGAGCTCTAACTTGGTTGCCTTCTTTAGTAAGAGCATCTTATGCTGTTGTTTTGAAAGAAGAATTTCAAAAAACAGAAAGGGAAATAGCTGCAGAAATTGGTTTGAGCTACCAAACTGTAAGATTGATTCTTTCAGCGTCTCCAGAAAAAGCTATGGAAAAGTTAAAAAAGATTGAAAATTTGTCTAAAAAAGAAAGAGAAAGTTTGAGAGTTCATTTGGCAGGAGGAATAACAAAACTAGCCTATCAAAAGCTTAAAGAAAAATAATGGAAGAATACAGAAAACCAAAAGTAATTGAACAAGGAGTTATTGTTGGGGGAGAAGCTTTAAAGAAAGCGCCAAAAATATTTGGAGTAAAAACAGGGGTTGAGGGTTTAGACGATCTTTTCTTTACTACTCAAACAAAAGGAAAAAAAGTAGTAAAAAAATCTTTGGGAGGAATTCCTGCTTTTTCTGTTTTCAATATCACAGGAGCTTCAGATACAGGAAAAACTTTATTAGTGGAACAATTTACTATTTGCCAGGCTAAAAAGGGAGAAAAAGTAGCTTTCGTTACTGTAGAAACCCCAGCTTCATTTGTTATTCTCTCTTTGAAAGAAAGAGCTCAAGCTATGGGAGCTAATTTTAAAAAAATTGAAGACAACATTATTTTAATAGATGCAGCTTCTTTTTCTTCTTTAAGGGAAAACATACCCAATCTTTTAGCTACTCTAGCTTCAGCTATCAAAAAATTTAAAATCAACTTTACGGTCATAGATTCCATTACCGGTCTTTTTGAAAACAGAGAAATGATGGCTAGAGCCATTGTCAGGCAACTTTTCAACTTTATGAAAAAATGGTACCAAACTGCTCTCTTTGTTTCTCAAAAAAGATCTGGCCACGAAGAATTAACAGCAGAAGCAGCAGGAGGCTTTGCTGTAGGACACATCGTTGATGGAACGATGGTTTTAGCAAAAAATTTGATTATGTCAGCTTATGCTTCCAAAACTTTCAAAAAACCAATCGGAGAAATTGTCAGATTATTCAGAATAGATGGTTGCAGAATGTGTGGTCACGATACAAGAACCCATTTTATGGAAATTACAGAAACAGGTTTGGTAAAAATTTTAAAACCTATTTCTGATGGAAAATAATTTTTTCTAGACCTTTATTAACTTGATAAGAGTTCAATTCTGTTTCTAGTGTGCAATCTATTAATTCTTTAAAAAAGAATTTTTTAAATTGGAAAAATAACTTAATACTTTGCCCTATAAAAAATAAAAAAAACAAAGTAAAAAAGAACTAAATTAGGGTTTTTTCTAAAAACCTAGAAAGAGCTTCAAGTGAAGGTATATAATGAGTTAACGAAATCAAGGTAGTCCTACCTTTAAATCCTTTTCCAGAGAGACGGGTATGAATAATATTAAGATGTTCCATTTTTTTTACTGCTTCCCATACAGTGGTATGCTTTCTTGGAGATACCTTCAGCTTTTTACAAATTTCAATGTAAGTTTTTTCAACTTCTCCTATAGTCACAGTTTCAGAATCTTTTCTCTTCAATGCTTTGGCAATAGCCAACAAAATCAATTTTTCATGAAAAAGAAGACCAGTAATTGTTTCTTTTGTTTTTTGAGTTAGGGTACGAGGAAGTTTTTCGAGAGCTTTCTTTACATGTTTTTCCTTTAAAACGTTTTGATTTTTCCATTGAGCTTCCATTAAAGCGTTCCGCAGTAACCTTATTGCAAAAGTCGCATTACCTCCTCTTTCTACTGCTAACTGAGCAATGGTAGAAATAGCTTCTTCTTCAACTTTCCCCTTTATTATTCCTAATTCGATCCTCTGTAGAAGAATCTTTTTTATTTCCTCTTCCTTATAAGCTGGCATTTCAATAACGAAGGGCAATTTCAATATCTCAACAAGTTCTCCTTCAACTTCAGGGGAGGTAATACAAATAATGGCAATTCCGGGTTGGTTTTCAGATTCTTCTTCTTTAGCCAACTCCTCTAAAAGCTTTTTTTCACGAATTGGAAATGGTACAAGATTATCTAGTATCACGCCTAAACGAATCCCCCTCATTTTCAGTGTAGATTTGAATAAAGAGAATAGCTCTTCAAATGCAAACCCTCTTCGTGGTATCGAAGCTGGTATTCTATTTAATCCTGCTTTGACCATAGCCTCGCTTAGCTTTTCTAGAATTTGAACTAAGGCTGAATAAGAAGAGTCAATTCTTTTCAAATAAACTACAAGAAATGGTATTCCCTCCTTTTCTGCTCTGTTTCTCAAGCGCCTTAAAGCCATTTTTGCTATTAATGTTTTTCCTACACCGGCTTCTCCTTTAATCACTACTGTTCTTATTCGCTTTCTGAGGATAGGTAAAACTATTCGAAAAAGTTCATTCAATTTTTCTTTTCTAACCACCAAATAAGGTGGTATGTAGCCTAGTTCAAAAACCTCTTCTTTAATTTCCAAGGTTCCACCTAAAAACAAAATGCAATTTTAAAACAAAAAAGTCAAGCCTGAATTTTTCAAAGCGGGAAAGACCTTTGAAGTGCTCCGCTTAGTAGATGATGTTAGAATCTGTTTGCGAGACTATGAATTAACATTTAGTGTTAGTAAATTGATACGCTGTTACAGCGAACTAAAAAATCGATAGTATTTCCGCATTTTGTATATGTAAGCACATCATCCAAT
>CAYSYN010000022.1:0-7625 GCA_964435445.1 uncultured Candidatus Saccharibacteria bacterium | reverse complement strand
AATATTTTCTCAAATTCCTTCAGTTTTTCTTTTCCTTTTTCTTCGTCAATTTCTCTCCTTGCTTCTATCAAAATTTTATCTGCTTTCTCGTTCTCAAAATTTGACAAATTTAATTTTCCTCCATCAATTTGGGATGAGTGCCAAAAAGGAAAAGGATCTAAAATTTTACCATACATTTGGCCAAAAAGTAAAATATCGTAATCTTTTTTAGGTAAAATTTCTGTCTCCAATTTTTCTATGTCGCAAAATTCCAAATTTACTTTTACTCCTAATTTTTCCCAATATTTCTTTATTGCCTTTGCTGTTTTTTGTAAAACTTCATCATTACCTGTTACCAGTCTAAACTTCAATTCTATTTTCTCCTCTCCTCTTTCAAAACAGATTTCATTCAATTTTTCTCTTGTTTTTTCTCTTACTTTTCCCGTTCCTTTTGACAAACCAAAAGGTTCTAAAATATCTTTTTTAAATTTTTCTTGAAAAGACTTTACTGCTTTTTCCGTTTCTTTCCCAAAATAACCTGTAACTTGACCTTCTGGCCAGATGTCTTCAAATTTCATTAAGCACTTTTGCAATTCTCTTACTTCTTCTCCTCTAGAACCTAGCTCCAAATTGCTTTTGAAAACAAACTCAGGTTCTTTTTTTACCAATTTTTCTCTTTTCCCTTCTTTGAGCACAAATCCAAGTTCGTCTAAAATTTCCTTAGCTTTTTCAAAATCAAATTTTTCTTTTTTTTCAGTTTCTATTCCCCAAAAACTTCCGATTAAAGGTGAAAAAACTAATTTCCCTTCGTTTCCCAAAACTTCTTTCAAAATCTCTTTTTTATTAATAGATAAACTCAAAGCGTCTCTAATTTTTTTCTCTTTTAAAATTTTATTTTCTAAATTTAAAAATAAGGCAAAATATCTTGGTAAATAAAATCTAATCTTTTCAAAATTTTCTACCCCTTCTTTTCCCAAATATCCATCAATCAAGCCTCTTTTTGCTGCTTTCTTTATTTCTTCTTTATTGCCGAAAACTTTAAAGACAATTTTTTCTATGTTTGGTTTTTTGCCAAAATATTTTTCATTTCTTTTCAATTCCACCGAGATTATTTTTCCTTCTTTATTAGAATTTATTTTTTCTAATTTGAAAGGACCAGAGCTCAAGGGCAATAAATTTTTTGGAGAAAAGGCCAAGTCTTTAGGTAGGGTTTGTTCAAAGTAATGCTTTGGGATAGGTCTTAAATTCAAGTTTGCCAAGAAAATGGCAGAAGATTCTTTTAATTCAAAAACGACTATGTTGTCATCAATTTTTTTTGCTTTTACTCCCAACCAACTATTTCTTAAAGGACTTTTAGTTTCTGGATCTTGTAAAAGAGAGACAGTAAAAATGATATCATCAGCATCTATTTTCTTCCCATCTTCCCAAAAAACATCTTCTCTCAAAATGACTTTAAAGATTTTTCCATTTTCTAAAATCTGAAAAGATTTAGCTAGAGCAGGTAAAATTTTCCCTTCTTTAAATTCAAAAAGAGGAGAAAAGAGTAAAAATGTTAAATCTTTATCAACTTGGGAAGTAGCAAAAAGGGGGTTTAAGAACCTTGGCTCTTCTAAAACTCCTTCCACAAAAGTTCCACCTTTAGCTGGCACAATTTTTGTTATTCTTTGCCAAAAGTCAAAAACTAAAAAAGAACTAGAGGTAAAAAACAAAATTAAAAAAAGCGAGAACAAAATTTTTTCTTTTTTGTTTAAAACATCAAAAAGTCTTTGCCACTGGTTCCTTGAAGGAAATTTCATTTTAAAGCTAAATTGGCTAAAGCCAACCCCAAAAACAAAACAATGAAAATTATCGTTAATTGAAAAATTCTCCTTTCAAGCCCTCTTCTTAAGGGGTAAAATTGTCCAGAACTCAAAGCCGTTCCTCTTTTTTGAAGCAAAATTAAAAAAATCAAAATTAAAGAAACAACAATTTGTAAAATATAAACAATGTTTCTCATTATCTTTCAAAATAATTAAAATTTAAAAAAAGTCAATCAAAACTTATCTAAAAAGAAATTCAAGAAAGAGGACAAGCAAAGTAGTAAATAAAAGAGGTAAAAATCCTTCAATTTTCAGTTCTGGGAAAATAATATCTAAAGAAAACAAGAAAAAACAATTCAAAAAGAAAGAAAAAAGACCAAGCGTTAAAATTCTTAAAGGTAAAGAAACTAAATTCAAAAGAGGGCGCAAAATGGCATTTACTAATCCCAAAACAACTCCCAAAAAAATGATCATTTGCCAATTTTTAGTAAAATTGAAACCAAAATAAGAACTTTTTCCCGGCACAACTATGACTTCAACTCCCCTTATAAACTGGACAGCCAAAAAGAGACCCAAAACAGAAGCTAAAATTTTATCTAAGATTTTCATTTTCTAAATTTTATTGAAAAATTTATTTTTTGTCTACAAAGAGAAATTTTTCTCTAATTTTTTTGTGATAAGTGATAGCGAACCTATGAGCTTCTCTATCCAATTTCAAAATAAAATTGGAAATCTCTGAGTGCAAATCTTTCAAAGAAAAAGGGCTTTTCTTTCCTTCCAAAAAAATTTCTTTTTTTCCTTTAGCCAAAGAGAAAACCTTTATTCTTTTAGTTTTTCTCTTTTTATTTTTTATTTTTTTTGCCAAATTCAAATGAGCTTTTCCTCCATCTATCAAAATCAAATCTGGAATTCCCCATTCAAGATGGGAAAATCTTCTTTCTAAAACTTCTCTGAGCATTGAAAGATCGTCTATTTTTCCTTCCCTCTTTATTTTGAATTTTCTGTAAAGATTTTTTTGAGGAACACCTTCAATGAAGGTAACCATAGAACCCGTTGCCATTTTCCCTCTAATATTGGAAACGTCAAAAGCCTCAATCCTTGAAATTTTCTTTTTTCTTTTCCAAATCTTTTGAAAAAATTTAGAAATTTTCTCCCAGTCAAAAGATTTTTTTATCTCCACTTCAAATATTTTTGCATGTTCTAAAACCCTTTTTAAAGCTTCAATTTGATCTCTTGTTTTGGCTGCTTCTTCAAACCTTTGCTCTTTTGCTAATTTTTTCATTTCTTTTTGTAAAGTTTTTAAAACAGAAGCTTTTCCTTCTTTTAGAATTTTCATTATCATTTGAGCATTTCTTTGAGACTCTCTCTTTATTTTTTTTTCAAAATCCATACTTTTTCCCTCTTTCGATTTCAAAAGACAGGGAGCTGGACATCTTTGTAAGTGATACCAAAGGCAAGGTCTTTTGGGAATTCTTTTGCAAGATCTAAAAGGAAAGATTTTTCTTAAAATTTTTAAAGTTTTCTTTAAAGATTTTCCGTCAACGAAGGGACCTACATACTCTACCTCTATCTTTTGAGATGGTTTTATCTTTGTTTGGTGAGTCCAAAAAATTCTTGGAAAATTTTCTTTTGTTTTTCCCACGAAAAAATAATTTTTATCATCTTTCCAAAGAACGTTAAATTTTGGCTTAATTTCTTTAATGAGTTTTGCTTCCAAAATTAAAGCTTCAATTTCAGAATTCGTTTTAATGTAGCCTATCTTTTCAATTTTTTCTAAAAACAAATAATCTTTAAAGGTGGGTTGCTTAAAATGATTTTTCACTCTTTCTCTAATGTTAGCTGCTTTTCCAATGTATAAAATTTCATCTTTTCCTTTGAAACAATAAACTCCAGATTCTCTGGGAAGCCTTTTTAAATTTTTTTTCAAGATAAATTTGAACTTTTCCATTTATTTATTTTCCCATTCTTGAAAAATTTTGAAAAGCAAGTTAAAATATTCTTTATGCCTCAAGATTTTATAAAAGTTCGCGGGGCGAGAGTACATAATTTAAAAAATATTGATGTTGATATTCCAAAAGGAAAATTTATCGTTATTTCTGGGGTTTCAGGCTCTGGGAAATCATCTTTAGCTTTTGATACTCTCTATGCTGAAGGTCAAAGGAGATACGTGGAAAGTTTGTCAGCTTATGCGAGGCAATTTTTGGGAGTGATGGATAAACCAGATGTTGATAAAATCGAAGGAATTTCTCCTGCTATTTCCATTGATCAGAGAAAAGCAGCTAAAAATCCAAGGTCAACTGTGGGAACGATGACAGAAATTTACGATTACTTAAGATTACTTTATGCAAGAGTAGGTATTCCTCATTGTCCAAAGTGCAAACGGGAAATTTCTCGTCAAACCATAGATCAGATTGTAGATCAAATTTTGAAAATGAAAAAAACAGAAATTTTAATTTTAGGACCTGTCGTAAGAGGAAGAAAAGGAGAATATAGGGGAACCTTAGAAGAAATTCAGAGAATGGGATTTTTGAGAGTGAGAATTGATGGTATTATTTACACCATTGAAGAAGCTTTAGAAAAAAAACTAGAAAAATATAAAAGACACGATATTGAAATTGTTGTTGATAGATTAATTATCGACAAAGATTTAGACAGAATGAGATTGGTAGATTCTTTAGAGACAGCTTTAAAAATTGGAAAAGGAGTTGTTCTTGTCCGAGACAAAAAAAGAGAAAAAGACATCATTTTTTCTCAGCTCTTTTCTTGTCCTGTTTGTGGTATCTCTTTGCCAGAAATTGAGCCAAGATTGTTTTCTTTCAATTCTCCTTATGGTGCCTGTCCTGCCTGCCAAGGATTGGGAAGGAAATTGGTTATTGACCCAAAATTGGTTATTCCAAACAAAGAATTATCTATTGCAGAAGGCGCTATTTTCCCTTGGGCTCATGCTTCCCATAAAGTAGGAAGACAAAGATTTTTTTGGTTAATGCTAGAGGATTTGGCTGAAAGGCACAATATCGATCTTTACAAACCAGTGAAAGAATTGAAAAAAGAAGAGATAGATTTGATTTTATACGGAGATGGCATTTTTGAAGGGGTAATCCCTTGGCTAGAAAGGAGATATCATGAAACAGATTCTGATTATACAAGAGAAGAGATTGAAAAATATATGGTAGAGAAAACCTGCGAGGTTTGTAAAGGAAAGAGATTGAAGCCTGAAGCGCTCGCTGTTACTTTTGCTCGAAAATCAATTGACGAGATTGTTCAAATGGAAATTTCAAAAGCAAAAGAATTTTTTGAAAAAATAATGAAAGAAGCCAAAAAGGGAAAAATTTTGACAAAAACTCAATTTAAGATTGCCAAACCTATCTTAAAAGAAATTTTAAACAGACTTTCTTTTTTAATTAATGTTGGCCTTGATTATTTGACTTTAGATAGGAGAGCAGACACTTTAGCTGGGGGAGAAGAACAAAGAGTGAGATTGGCTACCCAAATTGGGTCAAAGCTTTCTGGAGTTTTGTACATTTTAGATGAACCTTCAGTTGGTCTTCATGCTAGAGATCAAAAAAGATTAATTGAAACTTTAAAAAAATTGAGAGATTTGGGAAATACAGTTTTGGTCGTAGAACACGATCCCCAAACAATTTTATCTGCTGACTGGGTCATTGACATTGGACCTGGGGCCGGAAAAGAAGGGGGGAGAATAGTTTTTCAAGGTTCCCCAAAAAAACTTTTGAAATCAAGAACGATTACGGGGGAATATTTGTCTGGAAGAAAAAAAGTGGAAGTTGGAGAAAGAATTTTAGAACCTCCGAAAAAATTTTTGATTATTAAAGGAGCGAGAGAACACAATTTAAAAAATATTACTGTCAAAATTCCTTTAGAGAGATTCGTCTGTATCACTGGGGTTTCAGGATCTGGAAAAAGTTCTTTGGTAGAAGATATCTTGGCAAAAGCTCTATTGCGAAAATTTTACAAAACAAAAGAAGAACCTGGAGAATTTGATGAAATTTTGGGTCTAGAAAACATTAATAAAGTAGTTATTGTGGATCAAAGTCCTATTGGAAGAACTCCAAGGTCAAACCCCGCAACTTACATTGGAGCTTTCTCTTACATTAGAGAACTTTTCTCTCAAACGAGAGAAGCCAAAATCAGAGGATACAAACCTGGAAGATTTTCTTTTAACGTTCCTGGGGGAAGATGTGAACATTGTAAAGGTCAGGGTCAAATAAAAATTGAAATGTATTTTTTACCAGACATTTTTGTTCAATGTCCAGAATGCAAAGGAAAAAGATTTAACAAAGAAACTTTAGCTATAGAATATAAAGGGAAAAACATTGCTGAGGTTTTGAAAATGACAGTAAAGGAAGCTATGGAATTTTTCAAAAATATTCCCCCTTTATATCACAAACTGAAAACTCTTTATGATGTAGGTTTAGGTTATATTGAACTGGGACAACCTGCTCCTTCTCTTTCTGGAGGGGAAGCACAAAGAGTGAAGTTAGCAGCAGAGTTGTCTAAAAAGGCAACGGGTAAAACCCTTTACATTTTAGATGAGCCTACGACAGGTTTGCACCCTGACGATATTAAAAAACTTCTGAAAGTTTTGAGAGAGTTGGTGAAAAGAAAAAATACTGTTTTAGTCGTAGAACACAATTTAGATGTTATAAAAAATGCTGACTGGATTATAGATTTAGGTCCTGAGGGAGGAGAAAAAGGAGGAAGAATTGTTGTTGAGGGACCGATAGAAAAAGTAATTTCTTGCAAAAAATCTTGGACAGGGAAATTTTTGAAAGAGTACTTGAAAACTTGACAAAATTTTTATAATAAATTAAAAAGAATATTGGATTATCACTCAAAGGTCGAGAGTGATAAAAAAATATGAAGATAAAACCTTTAGCAGATTACGTTTTAATTGAGCCCTTAAAAGAAGAAGAAAAAACAAAAGGAGGGATTTTACTTCCCCAGACAGCAGAGAGAGAAAAACCTGAACAAGGAAGGGTAATTGCTGTAGGTCCTGGAAGAAGAGATGAAAAAGGGAACCTAATTCCCGTTTCTGTTAAACCTGGCCAAAAAGTTTTGTTCAAAAAATATAGTCCAGACGAGATAAAGGTCGATGATAAAGAATATTTAATTTGTAAAGAAGAAGATATTGTTGCCATTATTGAAGATTAAAAAATTATGGGGGCAAAACAAGTTTTATTTTCAGAAATAGCTAGGAAAAAGCTTTTTTCAGGAATTAATAAACTGACAAATGCAGTAAAGGTCACGTTGGGACCTAAGGCAAGACTTGTGGTTTTAGATAAAGGATTTGGAGCCCCTGATATTTCAGATGATGGAGTCTCTATTGCTAAAGAATTTGAATTGAAAGATAAGGTGGAAAATCTTGGAGTGGAGATTTTAAAAGAAGTGGCAGAAAAGACTTCCGACAAAGCAGGGGATGGAACGACAACTTCAATGATTTTAGCTCATGCCATAGCAGCTGAAGGAATAAAAAATGTTGCTGCTGGTGCTCACCCTTTGATTTTAAAAAGAGGAATTGAGAGGGGACTAAAAAGAGTGGTGGAATTTTTAAAGAGAAATTCAACGAAAATAACAAAGAAAGAGGAGATGGCTCAAGTAGCTACTATTGCCGCTTTAGATGAAGAAATAGGAAAAATTATTGCCGAAACAATAGCTGAAGTAGGAAAGGAGGGGGTAATTACAGTTGAAGAGTCAAAAAAATTTGGCTTGGAAAGAGAAATTGTCAAGGGACTTCAATTCGATAGAGGATACGTTTCTCCTTACATGATCACAAATTTAGAAAGAATGGAAGCTGTTTTGGAAGAACCCTACATTTTGGTTACAGAC
>CAYSYN010000021.1:0-7667 GCA_964435445.1 uncultured Candidatus Saccharibacteria bacterium | reverse complement strand
GACATACAATCTATTTTTTAGGTGAAGTATCTGCTACAGGCTGGAAAGTTTATTTTCCTTTTGTTTATTTAGTTAAAGAACCTTTAGCTTTCCATATTTTGACTTTTTTGGTTTTGATTTATTTTGCTTTAAAGATAAAAGAACCGTTTTACAAAAAAACTTTTGAAAGATTAAAAATTTTCATTAGAGAAAATTTTGAAACATTTTCTATGATTTGCTTTTTGATTTTATATTGGGCAGTTTCTTTAAAATCTCATTTGAATTTGGGCGTAAGACATTTACTACCCGTTTTCCCGTTCACCATGATTTTAGTAGCAAAAGGAACAATTGAAGCTGTTGATAATTTAAGAGGAAAAATGAAAGTTTTTGCAATTTCTCTTTTAGCTATTTTGCTCTTTTGGCAAGCAATTTCAGTTTTGAAAATCTTTCCTCACTTTTTAGCTTATGCTAACGAAATTGTTGGGGGACCTGATAATCTTTATATTTATACAGTAGATTCCAATCTAGATTGGGGACAAGATTTAAAAAGATTGAAAAAATGGGCAGAAAAAAACAAAATTGAAAAAATTTATGTTGATTATTTTGGGGGAGGAAGTGCCAAATATTATTTGAAAGAAAAGTTTTTGCCTTGGTGGGGAACTAGAGATCCAAAAGAGATGGAAAGACCAACTTTTTTTGCAGTTTCTGCTTCCTTTTTGCAAGGAGGAAGGAGTCTGCCAGTGAAAGGATTTGACCAACCTTGGGGATATTATTTGTGGCTTTACCAATTTGAACCTCCCATAGCAAAAATTGGCTACTCAATCTTTGTTTATCACATTAAATAAAAATTTTGATCCTATGTTTTTTACGATCGCAGAAAATATGGGAATCGTTCTGTTAGCTTTATTTTAAATTTTTGTATTTTACAGAAGCTAAATCTCCAAAGCGCAAATCAATATATTCTAAATTTTTTCTTTTTTCTTTTGAAATTTCTTTTTCAAAGAGAGCCTTTAGTTTTTTCAGTTGAAAATCAACATCCTTTGTCAAATCAAAAAATATTTTCCATCCTTCTTTAGTTTCAAATTCTGCTCTTTCTTTTTCAATTTTTACTTTCTCTGAAAAAATTTCTAATTTTTCAGTTTCTTCTTTTATTTTTAAAATTTTTTGAGCAAAATCTTTAGAAAAGATTTTTTCCCCTAAAACAAAATCAAATTTTTCTTCTTTTTCTATTTTCAAAAAATTTTCATTTTCAGCTTCTTTGAACAAAATTCCGCTCTTATCTACTAAATAGCAATTTTGAGAACAAATCAAAAAAGCAGGCTCTCTTTCTTTTACTAAAACTTCAATTTTTTTGGGAAACTTTTTCAAAATCTTAACTTCTTCTATTGTTAAAAATTTCTTCAAAATTTGAGCTTTTGCTTTTTCTGAATTGAATAAAAAAATGTTTTCTTTTTTTAAAAAATTTTCTTTAACTATTTCTAAAATGGTATTTTCTATCTGCTCTTTCATTGGAGATTTTAAATTGGGAATTTCGATTTCTTTAATTGAAAAAAATTCAGAGAAAAAAAGAAAATAGCAAAAAAGAAAAAATGAAAAAAGAAAAACCAGAAAAAACCAAAACCGGTTCTTTTTGTAAAAAGGTTTTTTAATTTTAAATTTTTTTCTCATAAACCCCTTTTTATCTTCCTTATTTTCTCGACAATAAAATTGAACCAATATTTTGACTTCAATGGCAAATCTTGAGTTTTGACATATTTTTTTTCCTCTCCTCCAAATCCTTTTTTAAAAAGAGTAAGCCCTTGCCAAGGATGTTTTCCTATTTTAAATTTTAAAATTTTGTATTTGAAATCTCTTTCTGCAATTCCCCAAAAGTTGAATTTTTCACAACCTCTTTCTTTGGCTTTCTTTATTGCTTCCCAAATTAAAAGATAAGAAACAGGAACCTTGGGATATTTGAGAGAAGAGGCCCCGTGATGATAAAATCCTATCTTTTGCCAAAAAATAAAAATACCTCCTGCTACTATTTCTCCTTTATATTTTCCGAGTAAAATCGAAATTTGATTTTCTTTTGAAAAAACTAAAAATTCGTTTTTTAAATAATCAAAAGAAAAAGGAACAAAATGATGTCTCTTTCTTGTAATTTGATATAACTTTTCAAATTCTTTTAAACCTTCAAGATCATTTTTCTCAAAGATTTCGATTTTTTCTTTTTGAGCTTTTCTGATCAAATACCTCGTCGTTTTCCTCATTTGCATCAAAAGTTTTTCTTCTGGAAGATCAATGTTTAGTTCCCAACTATTTTCTGGATGAATGTGAATGGGAGCTTCTCTAAAACCTAATTTTTTGAAAACTTGCAAATTTTCTTTTTTTCTTTCAAAAATAGGAGCTATTCTTATAAAATCTGCCTTCTCTTTTTTGGCTATTTTTTTGATTTCAAATAAAAACTTTTTTAAAATTTCAAATTTTTTATTTTCAAAATTTTCTTTGATGTTTGGACAATGTGGCAAAAACAAAAAAGTTCCCCTTTTAGCTTCAACCTTGATAACTAAAGCTACAGAAATTAATTCCTTTTCAAAAACTCCCAATTTCCAGATTTTATTTCCCATTTTTTCTTGAAAATTACCCCAATTCCAAGAATTCAAAAAAGTTTTTTCTTTACAGTTTTTTAAAAAATTTTCCCAAACATTTTTTTCTTCAACTTTCTCCACTCTCATAACATATTTTGTGCGATCACATAAATTATGTTACTTTTTAATTTCTTCTACCAAAAAGATTTGAACGTAAGGGTCAATTGATTCCAGTCTCAAAACTCTTTTTACATCTTCTAAAACATCGTAAGGACAGACCCAAACGCTTCTTTGGAGAACTTGAAAGCCTAAAGGAAAAAGAAATCTTCTCAATCTTTCTCTGAGATGCTTCTTTTCTTCTGGGATATCAAAAATTAACATGATCCATTTTTTATCCTTTCTTCTTTTTTTCTTTTTTATTTTAAATTTAGTTTTTAAGACTTTCTTGAATCCCTTTTCAGTTAAAAGCAAAGCTTGTTTTCCTTTCAAATTCTCGATTTCAATGTATCCTTGTTTTTTTAGATAATTGATAAATTGTGTAAACTTCCTTCTTCTCTTTTCTTTCTTATACATTCGTTGAAGTTTATAAAGATGGGGAAAAGCAAGTTTCCTTTTCGTTAAAATGAGAGAATCTATATTTTCTTCTATCAACCCCAAAAAATTATAAATTTTCCACAAGAACTTATCTGTTAGAAATAATTTCATCATTCATTATAACATTTTTCGTGTGATCGCACAAAATATGTTAAAGAAGTTTTTGGAGAGAATTGAGAATGGCAGGGGAAATTCTTCCTTCAAGAAGAATAATATCTTCTTTTGAATGGAAATTTTTCAAGAAAGAAAAGATTTTAAAAGGAGATTGACAAAAAATGGCTTTTTCTTTAGCTCCCTTTTTAATTTGCTTGAAATGATCTTTCGTGGTAATAATTGCTAAATCGCAAATTTCAAAGATTTTTTTCCCTATTTCTTGATGGATTCTTTTTGAAGCTGATCCTAATTCTATCAAGCAGGGCATGACAATGGCTCTTTTTCCCTTCCAAACTTTCAAATATTCCAAATGAGAAAGGACAGAATCTGGATTGGCTGAATAAGTAGCTTCAATAACATTAAATCCTTTTTTTGTTTTGATTAACTTTACTCCTGATTGTTCTTGAGTAATTTTTTGACAAGATTTGGAAATTTCTGCTAAATTCATTGAAAATTCTCTTGCACAGCAAGCTGCTAACAAAACATTTTGGATGTTCTGAGCTCCAATTAGATTCAATTCAAAATTAGCAAAATCTCCATCTTTTGAGATAACGTCAAAAATTATTCTTTCTTTTTCTACTTTTACATTCTGAGCTCGCAAATCAAAATCTTCTTTTTCAATGCCCACTATCTTTTTTTTGATTTTTGTTTTTTTGTATATTTTTGTCAAAATTTCATTTTCTCCGTTAAAAATTACCAAACCATCTTTTGGCAAATTACTTATTAATTCTTTCCCTCCTTCAGCTGAAATTAGATTTTCCATTGAACCGAATAAAGCTAAATGTTGCTCGTTTACTCCAGTAATAATGCCAATTTTTGGTTTTGCCATTTTGCACAAAAGTTTTATTCCCCCTTTATTGTAAGCTCCCATTTCACAAATTAAAATTTTGTGGTACTTTTTTAATTCATTTAAAATCAAATTGGAAATAGCAATTTCTGAATTTTGATGAGCCTTTGTGGCCAAAACTTTATCTTTGAATTTTTCTTTTAAAATAGTAAATAAAAATTCTTTTGTTGAAGTTTTCCCAAAAGAACCTGTAATTCCAATGACAATTAAATCTTTAAATTTTTCTCTTTTTTTAATTGCCTTTTTAATTTTTTGCCATCTCCAAACAGTAGAAACTGGTTGGAAAACTAAAACAATGCCAGAAAAAATGGCACTAGAAAGCAAATCAAAAATTAAAAGCCAAATTAAATTTGGAAAAGTACAAAAAAGAAAAGAGAGAGTAAAGAAAAAAGAGAAGAGAGAAAGAAAAATTGTTTTTTTGGTAAAAACAGGAAGTAAAATCTTTTTTCTGAAAATGTCAAAAAGAAATTTTGAGCTTTCGAGAAAATAAATGAAAAATAAAAAAAGAAGGAGAGAAGGAAAGAAAAACAAGAATGGCAAAAGAAATATTTTTGAAAGAAAGAGAAAATTTTTAAACATTCTTTTTCCTTTTTCTGTCCTGAAATGGTCAACAAATCTGCCTACATGATATTCTTTTAATTGCCACAAAAAAATCCAAAAAAGAAAGGATTTGATTTGCCGCAAAAGCCAAAAAAGACAAAAGAAATAGAGAAAAATCATGTTAAATTTTCAATTAAAATTTGAGATAGTTTCTCTGGGCATTCTAAATGAGGACTGTGACCTATTTTTGGCAAAACTTTCAATTTTGAATTTTTAATTTCTTTCTGAAACAAAAAAGCATATTTTAAAGGTAAAATTCTATCTTCTTTTCCCCAAACAATTAAAGTTTCCAATTCTATTTTTGAAAGCTCTGGCAAAAGATCTTCAGCTAAAATTTTTTTCATCGTTTCTTTCATTACTCCTTTTGCTCTCGCATAATCTTTGATTCTAAAAATTTTGTAAAAAATGGAAGATACGCTATCTTGGAATTTGTGAAACGGCTTTCTGGAAAATATGGCATTTCCCATTTTAGCTAAAAGAAAAACAAATTTTGTTTTGAGATTAATTTGGGGTTTGATGCCTGCTGCATCTACTAAAATTAACTTTTCAATTTTTTGTGGAAACAAAACAGCAAATTTTACAGCTATTCTTGCTCCAAAAGAATGCCCCAAAAGATAAAATTTATTTAAATTTAATTTTTCAACAAATTGAGAAAGCCATTTCACATAATCTTTCAATTCCCAGGCAAACTTTGGAAAATCGGTTTTTCCAAATCCTGGAAGGTCAGGGCAAACAACTTTGAATTTATTTTCCAAAATTTCAATTACCTCTTTCCAAGAATCAGAAGAACCTCCCCATCCATGCAAAATCAAAACTGTTTTCCCTTCTCCTCCTATTTTATAGTTAGTCAAAAGAGAATCAACAAAAATCTTCTCTTCTTTCATCTTTTAATCTCTTTGAAAGGCAAATACTTTTGTAAAACTTCAGGAATTTTTACAGAACCATCTTTTTGTTGATAGTTTTCCAAAATAGCAATGATTGTTCTCCCAATAGCAAAAGCTGTTCCATTAATAGTATGAACAAATCTTAATTTTCCCGTTTTTTTATCTCTGTATCTTATGTTCAATCTCCTAGCTTGAAAATCAGTGCAGTTTGAAGTAGAATGAGTTTCTCTATATTTACCCTGGCCTGGTAGCCAAGCTTCAATGTCAAATTTTTCTGCTGCTGGATCTCCCAGGTCCCCTGTGCAAATATGAACTACTCTGTATGGAATTTTCAAAGCTTTCATTAATTTTTCTTCCATTTCCAAAAAGAATCTGTGTTCTTTTCTTGAGTCTTCAGGTTTTGCAAAAGAGAACATTTCTATTTTGTCAAATTGGTGCACTCTGAAAATACCTCTTGTATCTTTTCCGTAAGAACCAGCTTCTCTTCTAAAACAAGATGAAAAACCCAAATATCTTTTTGGAAGCTCTTCTTCTTTTAAAATTTCATCCATGTGCATTGGCCCTATAATTTGTTCTGCTGTTCCTACCAAATAGAGATTATCTTTTTCAATGAAATAAACTTCTTCTCTTCCTCTATCTAAATATCCCATTCCCCAAAAAGGTTTTTCTCTAATTAAGACGGGAGGAATGACAGGTATAAATCCTTCTTTGACTAGAGTGTCAAAAACAAAGTTAATCAAAGCAAACTCCAAAAGAGCCCCTTCTCTTTTCAAAAATCCAAATCTTGTCCCAGATGTTTTTGCTGCTCTTTTCACATCAATAATGTCTAGTTTTTCTCCAATTTCCAAATGATCTTTTGGTTCAAAATCAAATTTTGGAATTTCCCCTACTTCTCTTAAAACGACATTATCTCTCTCATCTTTACCAACTGGTACATCGTCAAAAGGCAAATTTGGTACTTTTGCCATCAAATCCCAAAATTCTTTATCTATTTCTTTGAATTTTTTTTCTAAGACATCTCCCTCTTTGTCAATTTCTCTCATTTTCTCTAAAAACTTTTCTCTTTCTTTCCCTTTCAGTTTTACAATTTCTTTTGAAGCTTTATTTTTTTGGGCTCTAATTTCTTCAACTTTTTTCAAAATCTCTCTTCTCTTTTTGTCAATTTCTAGAAGTTCATCAATGTTAATATCTACTCTTTTCTTTTTGCATCCTTCTTTTACTTTTTCTGGATTTTGGCGAATAAATTTAATGTCTAGCATAATTTTATGATAACCAATTTTAAAAATGATTAAAAATAAAACCCGCCGACCTTTTCAGGGGCGAGTTTTGACTCGCGGTGCCACCCTGTTTTAGATGCGTGTTGCCACGCATCCCTTTGCCTCCCTGAGGGAGGGCTACCGCTGTAACGGGCGGACCCGGATGGGTTAATCGCGCCTGCCCCTTTGGGACTTCGCGTTTTCCCCACCAGCTCCAGAGGGGAAAGCCTCCTTCATCGCCTTTATTTTTTAATTAGCAAAAAAAATATTTTTGTCAAGAACCTTCCTTTGGTCTCATCGTGGGAAACAAAATCACTTCTCTTAAAGAATAAGAATTTGTCAAAATCATCACCAATCTATCGATTCCCATACCAAAGCCTGCAGCAGGTGGCATTCCATATTCAAGTGCTTCTAGAAAATCTTCATCTAATCTGTGAGCTTCTTCAAATCCTCTTTTGAAAAGTTTCTCTTGTTCTTCAAAACGCTTTCTTTGTTCTATTGGGTCGTTCAACTCTGAAAAAGCATTAACTAGCTCTGTGCCTACCATTATCAATTGGAAATTAGCTAATCTCTTTGGATTTTTTTCCAAAGTTTTAGCTAGGGGTTGAAATCCAAAAGGATAATGAATGACAAAAGTGGGATTCCAAATTTTAGGTCTTATTATTTTCTTGAAAATTTGATCTGCGATTTCAAATTTGGGAGCATTTTCTTCCACCTCTATTCCCATTTCCTTTGCTTTCTTCAAGAGAGATTCTCTATTTAGAGTGTCATAATCTATTCCTTCCCT
>CAYSYN010000020.1:0-8022 GCA_964435445.1 uncultured Candidatus Saccharibacteria bacterium | reverse complement strand
ATTGCTCTAAAATTAGCTTCTTTGGGGGCAAAAATTGCTCTCAATGATATTCCCCCTCAAGAAGAAAACCTAAAAAAGGTAAAAGAAGAAATTGAAAAATTAGGTTCTGAGGCTAAATACTATTTTGCCGATGTTTCAAAATATGAACAAGTAGAAAGAATGATAAAAGAAATTGAAAAGGATTTTGGAAGATTAGATATTTTAGTGAATAATGCAGGGATTATTTGCGATAGGACTTTGGCTAAAATGACTCCTCAAGAATGGCAAAAAGTGATTGATGTGGATTTGACAGGAGTTTTCAATTGTACAAAAGCTGCTTTGCCTTTAATTATTGCCAATCAAGGAAATATAGTTTCTATTTCTTCTGTTGTTGGTCAGAGGGGAAATTACGGACAAACAAATTATGCTGCAGCTAAAGCTGGAATCATTGGATTTACAAAGTCTTTGGCAAAAGAAGTAGGAAAATTTGGGGTAAGAGTTAATGCCATTTGTCCAGGTTTTGTTCAAACAAGATTGACAGAAAGCGTTCCAGAACAAGTAAAACAAACTGTTTTAAGATTGACCGCCCTTGGCAGATTTGGAAAACCAGAAGAAGTAGCCAATCTTGTTGCCTTTTTAGCTTCAGATGAGGCCTCTTTTATTACGGGAGCAATAATCAATATTGATGGAGGTTTGGCTCTCTAGAGTAAAGCTTCTCTTTAGGTTTTTAAGAGTAAAAGATTGGCGAGCCTATCTTTTAATCGCCTTTTTGGGTTTTATTTTAGCTAAAGGTTTTATTTTTCCTCTCAAAGAAGTTTTTCTTTTTTGGCTAATTAACTTTTTGTTTTTAGGCTTTGGTTTTTCTATTAATGAGTGTTTTGATGTTAAAGAAGATAGATATCACAAAGAAAAGGAAAAAGTTTTTATTGGAAAAAAATTGAGCTTTCAAAAAGGAATTATCCTCTCTTTCTTTATCAGTCTTTTAACTTTAATTCTATCAGCTTTAATCAATCTCAAAGTTTTTCTTTTTTCTTTGATCTCGCTCTTTTTGGGCCTTTTCTATTCTGCTCCTCCTTTAAGGTTCAAAGAAAAACCTTTTTTAGATTTAATTTCTCATGGTTTGTTTGCTGGAGCTTTAATTTTTCTTTTTCCGTTTGTTTTCTTCGAGGCTAAATTAACTTACTTTCATTATTTAATTACCCTTTCTATTTTTTATCTCTCTGTCATTTTAGAATTGAGAAATCATTTGGAAGATTATCAATCCGATTTAAAAGCTAATTTGAAAACAACAGCTTGCTTTTTAGGTTTTAAAAAAACAGAAAAGATTTTAAGGTACTTGGCTATTTTTTATCCTCTGATTCTCTTACCCCTCTTTCTTTCTCAGAACTTTTTTCTTATTCTATTTTTTATCGCTACCCTTTCTTTTCTTATCTCTTTTTTGTTGAGTCAAAATCAAATTTTAGGAAAAAATTACCGAATTTTTGATCTTTATGCCTTCTTTTCTTTTTCTTTGCTCGTCTTTTATGCTTAGTTTTTTAAACTATTCGCTCAAAATTCGTTCAAATTCTGCCATTTTTGCTTCCCGATATTCTTTTGGCTCCATTGCAATGAGTTCTTCCAAGAAAGTTCGCAAGGTTCGCGCTGCTTCTGGGAAAGGTTTTGTTCCTAATGTTCGAACAATGTTGATCAGTTTTATCTCTTCGTCAATTTCAGGATGGAATCCACTATTAATCTCTTTCCAGGTTCTACCTATGAGTTCTAGCATTCTTTCTAATTTCTCTTTCACCTTTTCACCCCTCAAAAGTGCCAAGGCAAATTCTAAATCTTTTGAAACTTTTTGTCAATCTTTGTAAAAAACAACTTGAAAGGGAAGGTGGAGGTTAGTAAAATAAGAAAACATGCAATTAACAAAAGAGGAAATTAAAAAAATTATTCCTTATGACGACCCTTTTTTGTTTGTTCACGGAGTTGAGGAAATAAAAGAGAATGAAATTGTAGGTTTTTATCAAACAAAAAGCGATGATTATTATTTCAAAGGACACTTTGTTGATTTTAAAATTATGCCAGGTGTTTTGATCGTAGAAGCCTTAGCGCAACTCTCCACGATTTTGTTGAGAAAGAAAATAGGAGAAAATCACAAAGATTATCATTTCTTAGCCTATGATGTAAGATCTTGTCAGTTTTTAAAACCTGTTTTCCCAGGAGATAGAATTGATTTGAAAGCTGAAATTTTAGCGATTTATCCTGTACCAGAAAGAGAAATGAAAATTGCGAGAGTAAAAGCTCAAGCTTTCGTCAAAGGAGAATTAAAAGTTGAAGCAAGGTTCTCTGTAGTTATTATCAAAAAAGAAGATTTTTCTCAAAAATATGTTCGAGGAAAATCCAATTTGTAAACTTTTTGGCATAAAATACCCCATTATTCAAGGGGGAATGGCTCAAATTTCAGAATCTAATTTAGTATCTGCTGTTTCTGAAGCTGGAGGCTTGGGAGTGATAGGGGCGGGTTTGATGGGGCCTGGTTGGTTAGAGAAAGAAATTAAAAAAACAAGAGAGAAAACTAAAAATCCATTTGGTGTCAATTTATTCATGCGCCATCCGAAAATAGAAGAGTTAGTAAGAGTAGTCATGAAAGAGAAAGTCCCTATTGTCTTTACAGGAGGGGGGAATCCTCTGTCCATTTTTCCTTATTTGCAATCAATGGGAATAAAAGTGGTACCTGTCGTTCCTTCCCCAAGATTAGCAAAAAAAATGGAAGATAATGGAGCGGATGCCGTTGTCGTTGAGGGATTGGAGGGGGGAGGTCATATTGGAAAACACACTACTTTTTGCTTAATTCCCCAGACCAAAAAAGTTTTAAAGAAAATTCCTTTAATTGCTGCAGGCGGTATTTTTGATGGAAAGACAGCAAAAGCTGCTTTTTTGTTGGGAGCAGATGGTATTCAAATGGGAACAAGGTTTTTAGCGACCAAAGAATGTCAAATTTCAGAAGATTATAAAAGAAAAATAATTGAGGCTACAGCAGACGATATTGAAGTTGTTTTAAGATTTACTGGCCATCCAATAAGAGTAATTAAAAATAAGTGGTCAGAAAAAATGAAAAAATTGGAAGAAAAAGGAGCTTTTCCAGAAGAGATAAAAGCTGAAAGAATGGTAAGCTCTTTGATTAAAGGAGATGTGGAAGAAATACCTTTGATGGCCGGAACTTGCGCAGCTTCCATTTCAGAAATCAAATCTTGCAAAGAAATTATTGAAGAAATTGTCTCTTACCTTAAATCATCATTTTAAAATCTACTATGAACAGAGCTTTGAGTTGGTTTTGCAAAATCTTTTTAAAACCCATCGTTGATTTTGTTTTTGTAAAAGAAGTGAAAGGGCTCGAAAATTTACCAAAGAAAAATTTTATTTTAGCTGCTAATCATCAAAGTCATTTAGACCAAATTTTTACAGCTTATGTCGCTGTTCCCAGAAGATTTCACATGATAGGACAGATTGACAGATATAATGAAAAATTGATTACAAAGTTTTTGAGAGATTTTATTTATTTTATTGGTGGAGTAATTCCTCTAGATAGAAAGGATGAAAAATCAAGAAAAAAAGCGATTGAAGAAGCAGTAAAAGTTTTAAAAAAAGGAGATATTTTGATAATTTATCCTGAAGGAACGAGAACGAGGTTGGGAGAGGGGAAAATGCAAAAACCAAAATCTGGAGTGGGGAAATTACACTTGTTAACTTCTTTGCCCATTTTGCCAGTAGCCATTAAAGGAACTTTTGAATTATTACCCCCTGGCAAAGTTTTTCCCAAATTAAAAAGAATCATTAAGATAAATGTTGGAGAGCCGATGGTTTTTGAAAAAGAAATTGAGAAAGTAAAAAATTTAAATTGCCAATCTCCAGAATTTAAAGAAATTTCACAAAAAATTGCTAATGAGGTAATGGAAAAAATAAAAGAACTTTATGAAAATTTATGAAAATTAAAAAAATTTTAATTGCCAATAGAGGAGAGATTGCTTTAAGAATTATTCGAACTTGCAAAGAAATGGAAATTAAAACAGTAGCTTTATGTCCTCAAAAAGGACAAGAAAAAAACTTTTTGGAAACTCAACTAGCTGATGAGTACTATTTTTTAGAAAGGGAGGGAGCCCAAGGCTATTTGGATATTAAAAGAATTTTGGAAATTGCCAAAAAAGCAAAAGTTGACGCTATACATCCTGGTTATGGTTTTTTAGCTGAAAACTGGCTTTTTGCCAAAATTTGCGAAAAACAAAAAATAAAATTTATAGGTCCTCACTATTCAGTTTTGAAAAAATTAGAAGATAAAGTAGAAGCTAAAAAATTGGCAAAAAAATTACAAATTCCCATTTTGCCAATGAGTGAAAAATCGATAAAGTCATTGAAAGATTTGAGAAAATGGATTTTAAAAATAAAACCACCTTTTATTTTAAAAGCAAGAAGGGGAGGGGGAGGAATTGGGATTAGAGTAGTTAATGGAGAAATTTCTGTAGGAGAAATTTTCACTTTAGCTTTGGGTATTAAAAGACAAATGTCTATGGCTTTTTCAGATACTGAATTTTTCTTGGAAAAATATTTATCAGGAGCAAGACATATTGAATTTCAAATTTTAGGAGATGGTAAAAAAATTTTACATTTCTTTGAAAGGGAATGCTCAATTCAAAGAAGGTTTCAAAAGCTTTTAGAAGAAGCTCCCTCCCCTGCCCTAGATGAAAAATTGAGAGAGAAAATGGCAAATTCTGCTTTAAAATTGATGAGGAACTTAAAATATGAAAGCGCAGGAACAGTTGAGTTTTTATTGGACGAAAATAAAAATTTTTATTTCATGGAAGTTAACCCTAGAATTCAAGTTGAACATCCAGTAACAGAAGCTATTTGTGGAATAGATATTGTAGAGTGGCAAATAAGGATAGCTCAAGGAGAAAAAATAAATTTTTCCCAAGAAGATATTTTACCTAAAGGATGGGCTATTGAAGCTAGAATTTGTGCTGAAGACCCTTCAAAAAATTTTAAACCTTCTCCTGGAAAAATAGAAAACTTTCTTTTGCCAGGAGGTCAAGGAGTTTTCGTCCATACTTTCTTGCATGAAGGTCAAGAAATTTTACCCTATTTTGATTCTCTTTTGGCAAAGGTTATAGGATATGGAAAAGACAGAAAAGAGGCAATTTCAAAATTAAAAAGAGCTTTGGACGAAATAGTGATCGAAGGCGTTAAAACGAACATTCCTTTTTTCAAAACCCTTTTAGAAAATGAAAAATTTTTAAAAGGGGAGTTAAGCACAGACTTTATTGAAAGAGAAAAGATTTTAGAAAGAATGAAAATTCCAGAAATTTGCAAAACTTTTTTACCAAAAAAACCAAAAATGACAGAAGAAGTTTTAGCGCAAATTGTCTATCAAATTTACAAGTCCTTAAAACAAAGAGAAGAACAAAAAAGCAAAGTTTCTAATTGGCAAATCATTCATCGACTTTCTCTCTTTCAAGAATGAAATTTAAATTAAAAATTGAAAATGAAGAATTCGAAATTGAGATCTTAGAAACTCCAGAAGGGGTAAAAGTAAAAGTTGGCCAAAAAGAATTCTTTTTTGGAGAAAAAGAAAAAATCGAAGAAAAGACGGTCGCCAAAGTTAAAATCCCAAAAAGGAATTTTGAAAAAAGGGAAATTTTAGCTCCTATTACCGGAGAAATTACCAAAATTTTAGTAAAAGAGGGAGATTTGGTAAAAAGAGGACAGACTTTAATTTTACTTTCTGCAATGAAAATGGAAAATGAGATTTTGGCTGAAAAAGAAGGGAAAGTAAAGAAAATTTTTGTCAAGGAAGGGGAAAAAGTTGAGAAAAATCAAACATTAATCATTTTAGAATGAAAATTTTAAAGTTTGAAAAATTAGAATCTACTCAAAAAATTGCAAAAAAATTGGCAAGAGAGGGTGAAAAACCTTGGACGATAATTTTAGCCAAAGAACAAGAAGGAGGTTATGGAAGAAAAGGTGATTTTTGGCATTCTCCCAAAGGAGGACTTTATTTTTCCATTATTTTGCCAAAATCAAAAATTGAAAATTTACAGATTTTGAATTTTTTAGCTGCTTTTTGCGTGGCAAAAATATTGAAAGAAAATTTTAAATTAGAACCCTTTTTAAAGTTGCCAAACGATATTTTTGTTAACGGAAAAAAAATTTGTGGCATCTTGACAGAAAATGTAATTTTTGGAAATTTAAAATACTCTGTCATGGGAATAGGTTTGAATACAAATATTGACAAATTTCCAAAAGATTTGGAAAAAAAGGCAACTTCAATTAAAATTGAATTGAAAAAAGAAATTAACAATGAAGAAATTTTAAAGGAAATAGTGGAAAGCTTAAAAGAAATTTTTGAAATTTTAAAATGAGTTTTGAGAAAGAAATTGAAAAATTAAAAAAGAAAGAGAAAGAATTGGAAAGGCCAGAGTTTGCAGAAAAACAACATCAAAAAGGAAAATTAACAGCTAGAGAAAGAATCAATCTTCTTTTAGATTATGGAACTTTTGTTGAAATTGACCCTTTTGTTGAAAGTAGGTCTGAATATTTACCAAAAGAGAAAAAATTTCCTGGCGATGCTGTCATTTGTGGGTTTGGGAAAATAAACGGGAAAAAAGTTTTTGTTTTTTCCCAAGATTTTTCCAAAATTGGAGGGACTTTGGGTGAAGCTCATGGGAAAAAGATAGTTAAAGTTTATGAAATGGCAAGGAAAACAGGGTGCCCCATTATTGGAATTTATGATTCAGGAGGCGCGAGAATACATGAGGGAATTTTTGCTCTAGATTCTTATGGCAAAATCTTTAGACAGCAAGTTTTAGCTTCTGGAGTCATTCCTCAAATTTCTGTTATGGTGGGACCATCAGCAGGTGGGGCTTGTTACGCTCCCGGTCTATCTGATTTTATTTTTATGGTCGAAAAAATTTCTTTTATGTTTATTACAGGTCCTGAAGTAATAAAAAAGGTTTTAGGACAAGAAATTTCTTTTGAAGATTTGGGGGGAGCTAAAATTCATTCTTTAAAATCTGGAGTGGCCCATTTTTCTTTTCCTACAGAAGAAGAGTGCTTTTTAGCAGTAAAAAAACTTTTATCTTACCTGCCCCAAAACAATTTAGAAAACCCGCCTTTTAAAAAAGGAGTTTTTGCAGAATTATTTGAAAAAGGAGAAACGCCAAGAATTTTGGAGATTATTCCTGAAAAAGAAGAAAAAGGATACGACATGAGAGAAATTATTAAAGAAATTTTTGATCCCAATTCTTTTTTTGAGATTCAAAAAAACTTTGCTCAAAATATCATTTGTGGTTTTGCGAGATTGTCTGGTCATGTAGTGGGAATAGTAGCCAATCAACCAAAGATTTTAGCTGGAGTTTTAGACATTGATTCTTCAGATAAAATTGCCAGATTTGTGAGATTTTGTGATGCCTTTAACATTCCTATCATAAACTTAGTTGATTGCCCAGGATATTTACCAGGAAAAGAGCAAGAATGGGGAGGAATTATCAGACACGGAGCAAAAGTTTTGTATGCTTTTGCTGAAGCTACAGTTCCCAAAATTTCTTTAATTTTAAGAAAAGCTTTCGGAGGAGCTTTTATTGCTCTTTGTTCTAAGTCTTTAGGTTTTGATTTTGTCCTATCTTATCCTTTTTCCCAAATTGGGGTCATGGGTCCTGAACAAGCTGTAAAGATTATTTTCAAAAAAGAAATTGAAAAAAATCCAAAAATTGAAAAAGAAAAAATTGAGGAAATTAAAGAAAGACAAACTGCTTTTGTTGCAGCAAAAACAGGAAAAATAGACTTGATTTTAGATCCAAAACTAACGAGGAAAACTTTAATTTCTCTTTTGGAATCGATTTTAGAAAAAAAAGGAGAAAAGGTTTTAAGAAAGCACGGTAACATACCCCTTTAATGGAAAAAGTAATTCTAGTTAACGAAAGAGATAAACAAATAGGAACAGAAGAAAAACAAAAAGCTCATCTTGAAGGAAAATTGCACAGAGCATTTTCCATTTTGATTTTCAATAAA
>CAYSYN010000019.1:0-8039 GCA_964435445.1 uncultured Candidatus Saccharibacteria bacterium | reverse complement strand
AAAAAGTAGTTTCTCTTTTCCAGGAAAGACTTTCAAAGATTTCAGAAATTAAAGATTTAGCAAGTTATTTTTTTGAGGAACCAGAATATCCAAAAGAGCTTCTTTTATGGAAGGATCAAGATTTTTCTCAGGCAAAAGAAATTTTAAAGGAAATCAAAGAAGTGTTTTTAAAAAAAGAACTTTCTGAATTTAACAAAGAAAAAATTTTAGAAAATCTCAAACCTTTAGCCGAAAAATATGGCAATGGTCCAGTTTTTTGGCCTTTAAGAGTAGCTCTTTCTGGAAAGGAAGCTTCTCCACCGCCTCAGGAAATTGCCGAAATTTTAGGAAAAGAAGAGACCATTAGGCGAATCGAAAAAGCAATTGAAAAAATTTAAAATTTTTAAAAAACAAAATAAAGAGGAGCATTTGCTCCTCTTTTTTATTTTGAAGATTTTTTGAGAAGCTGGCAAGCTCTTGACAAGATTTTCAATTTTTGTTAAAAATAGGCAAGTTTCTTTAAAATAATTTTTACTTCAAGAAAGCTTAACTCCGGGCCAGGTTAGATGGGCAAAGTCCCATTTCCCCCTAAACCTGGTCCGGGGTTAGGCTTTCTTGAGCGATTTTAAAGGCTAAAAAATCACTCTATTGACAAAAATTTTAAATAAAATATACTTTCAAGCAAATTTAAAAGGGCTGAAAAAATTTTCTACTTAGTTGGGGGGAGCTAAGTAGAAAGAAAAAAGTGAGAAAATTTATTTGTTTGAGTCAATTAATTCCTCCATATTTGAAAAAAGAAAAAAGTTCAACCCGGACTTTAGAAAATTTAAAGTCCGGGTTTTTTATTTTTTTAAAAAGGTCGCATTGGCTGGTCCTCTGCCCAGCCAATGAAAATTTAAAAGGCAGAGGCGCTCAATTTATAAAAATTGAGCGAAAAAGTTAAAAAAAGCATGAACCGAATTCTAATTAGCTTAGCCATTATCGGAGCTGTTTCCGCAATTGTCATTGGCGGAACCATTTCCTATTTTTCAGACACTGAAACTTCAAGCGGAAATACTTTTACTGCTGGAAGTATTGATTTGAAGGTGGATAATGAGTGCTCTTTTAATGGAAAGAAATGTGTTTGTAACGGAGACGATTGTCGTTGGGAAGGCACTAATGAGCCTTGTACTTGTACTTGGGAGGAAAAAGATTTAACTGATGGTGATCTTTTCTTCCAATTCTCTGATATCAAGCCAGGTGATTGGGGCGAAGATACCATTAGCTTACATGTTCATGAAAATGATGCTTGGGCTTGTGCTGCGATAAGAATTACTAAAAATGATAACAATACCTGTGTTGATCCAGAAATTGAAGCTGAGGGAGAGGGCAATTGTAACAATGGTCAACCAAGTGAAAATTTTGATGGCGAGTTAGCTCAGAATCTGCAATTTTTCTTCTGGGCTGATGTGTGCGAAGATGAGGATGGTGCGGTTCCTGGTGATAACATTTACCAGCCAGAATGCGACAAGGAATTGATGGAAGGTCCAGTAAGTGCAATCATTGATAATTCAGGTAATCCAGTGACGGTAGTTTACACTTTGGCTGATTCAGAGGAGAATAATGTTGGCGGAAGCCCTGGCGATCCTTTGGAAGGAAGCCACACTTATTATATTGGAAAAGCTTGGTGCTTTGGAACGATAAATATTGATGATAAAGGAAACATTAGCTGCGATGGAAGTTTAGTTGGTAATGAGGCTCAAACAGATAAAGTCGAGGGAGATATTATCTTTTATGCTATTCAGGAAAGAAATAATGATAATTTCAAATGCGAGCAGTGGAACCCTAACTCTCAAAGATAATTTTTGAAAAGTTTTGAATTCAGTTAAATCGCCCTGGCAGGTCGGTTTTTTGCCAGCTTGCCAGGGCACCTGAAAAATAAAAAACCATGAAAAAGATAATTTTAAGTCTTTCAATTATCGGGGTTGTTTCGGCTATCGTTATTGGAGCAAGCGTGGCTTATTTTAGCGATACTGAAGTTTCAGAAGGAAATACTTTTACGGCTGGAAGTATTGATTTGAAAATTGACTATCGCTGTGAAGGAGGAAGTTGTGAAATTGGATTTAAGGATTTAGATGCAGGCGATCATTATTTTAGCGAATGCGATATCAAACCTGGAGATTCCGGGGAGGTGACTATTAGTTGGCATGTTTCTGAAAATAAAGCTTGGGGGAGACTCAAAATGGATGATGTGATTGATTATGAATTTGATTGCACTGAACCTGAATCGGAAGAAGATTCTACTTGTGAGTATAATCCTGCTGATCCAGGAGAAGGATTAGGAGAGTTAAGTGAATACCTTACTTTCACTCTTTGGATGGATGAGGGAAGTGTTGAAGGTTGGCAGTGTGGCTATACTCAAGGAGGTTGCCTTGCTGATCTAAAAGAAGGAAACAATATTTTTGATGAGGACACTTACGATGAATATCTTGCCCAAGATATTTCAGTAGAAGAGTTCAAAGAAGGGATTGTGCTTCCAGAAGAATTAGATCCAGAAAACGTCTATTTTGTTGGTCTTCAATGGAAGCTTCCAAGCGATACTTCTAACATTGTTCAAAGTGATAGCATGGTTGCAAGTATTATTGCCGAAGCGGTTCAGAGCCGAAACAATCCAAATCCGTGGCAATAAAAATTAAACCTTTTTCGGTTGCCTGAGTTTTCCTTGCGACTCGGGCAACCGCTAAAGGGTTTAAGGGTTTAATTGAAAATTTATGAAAAGGAAAGTATTTAAGACAGTTTATTATCTTTTTCTTGGTTTTATTGGTTTGATTGCTTTGTTTTTGATTTTTTCTGCTTTTCCGATTCCAGGAAATTTTAAGATAATGACCGTTCTTTCAGGATCAATGGAACCGACTATTAAAACTGGAAGCATTGTGGTGATAAAGCCAGCTAAAGAGTATAAGATTGGTGATATCATTACTTTTGGACCTTACAGCAAGAAAAAACCACCAATCACCCATCGGATTTATGATATTGAAGTGGTTGAAGGAAAAGTTTTTTATATCACCAAAGGTGATGCCAATAACGCACCAGATTCAAGAAAAGTCCCAAAAGATGAGGTTTTAGGAAAAGTTTTGCTTGATCTGCCTTATTTAGGTTATGCGGTTGAAGCAGCTAAAAAACCTTGGGGATTTATGGCAATCATTATTGTGCCGGCAGTAGTGATGATTTACGAGGAAATTAGAAAAATTGTCAAAGAAGTAAAAAAGTTAAAAGAGAAAAGATCACAAAATCATGAATTGTCATAAGAAAAAATTAATTTTAATTTTATCAGTTGGATTTTTTGGAAGCCTTTTTTTGGCTTTAAATTTTGCTTTGGCTAGTTTTAATGACCAAGAAGCTTCTTCTGGAAATCTTTTTGGAGCTGGGGTTTTAGATATTAAATTGGAGGCTTCAGAAGGTTTTCTCCCTCCAACTCCAGGAGAGCCAAATAGATTAGTCCGCCAAATCAATATTATCAATCAAGGAAATTTAAACTTTCGATATCAGATTCGAGTAGGGGAGTGGCAAGGAGAATTTTGTAAAGCACTTCAAATTTCAGCTAATTTGAATGGAGGAGAGGTTGAATGTCCTACCAGTAGTTTAACTTCTTTCCAATGCGGTCCTTTTGAGGCTTCATCTAATTCTGAAAATTGGGAATTTGTGGCTTCTTTTTCTGGATATAAATTCTTTCCTGCCTCTTGCAAATTTACTCTTGTCGTTGATGCCTGGCAAGATAATTTTTCTTTTTTGAGAGGGTTTTCTGATCAAGAAAGGATTGAAAATGAGATTAAAAAGCATTACTCAGAAATTGTTCCAGAACTAAATATTGTGATCAATGAATTTTTGCCAAATCCAGTTGGTCCGGATGATGCAGAAAAGCCAAATGGCGAGTGGGTGGAACTTTATAACAAAGGAGAGGTTCCCGTTCATTTGAAAGGTTGGTTTTTGATGGATCTTCAAGGGAAAAAATTAGCGGTGCCTGAAGCTACCATTGCCCCTAAAGGATTTTTGGTGGTTTATCTGGATGGAAAGTATCATCCAGGTTGGCTTAATAATAGCGGAAAGGATGGAGTAAGTCTTTGGGCGCCAAGAAATCCAAGAATTCCTCCTAAGCGTTGTGTTGGATTTTATTGCTTGATAGATGCTCATGCCTATTGTAGAGAGGTTCCCGAAGGAAAATCTTTTGCGCGGGTTCCTGATGGTTCTAAAAACTGGTATGATCCTCTTCCAACTCCGGGAGCACCTAATCAATTAAGTCCAAATGAAAGCTCTCTTGAGCCTGAAACTTCAGAGATAAGCGAAGAAGAAGTTTTCCAACTCTTTATGACTCAGCTTTCAGGAGAATTGAGTTTGAATGTGAATCAAAGCAAAGAAATTTCTTCAATTTCCACTCAAAGCCTAGTTCAAAAGCCAACTTCAAGCCAGCCAAGCGATGAAAATTCAACTTCAAGTGAGTCACTTTCAGATGAAAACTTGAATTTGGATCACTTCTCTGAAAACACTTCTCTTATCTCTGAATCTTCTCAAATTAATGTTTCTGCCACCAGTTCTGAGCCTACTACCACCGAAGAGATTGTTTCTGAAGAAAATAATTCTCTTGCTAGTAGTTCTGAAGTTGAGATTTTAGATTCAACTACAACTCAAAAGAGTTTAGAAAATTCTCAAAATTTAAGCCCTGAGAGAGAAGAGCAAGAGTTAAATGATGAGGTTAAAAATGAAGAGAAAGAAAATTCTGAAACTTTAGAGGAAAGTGAAAATGAAAAAGAAGATGAGAAAAGCGAAGAAGTTGTTGAAGCTAGTGATGAGGAAGGTTCTGATGAAATAGATTCAGAAAATAAATCTGCGGTTTTAAGAGAAGAAAGTCACGATGAAGTAGTTGAAGGAAGTGAGGTGAATTCAGAAGAAAAAGAAAATCTAAATAATGACTTAAATAACGAATCTCAAAACTTAAATGAAAGCACCTCGGAAGAAACTTCTAATTTAGAAAAGGAAAATGAAAATCAAAAAATTAATGAGGAAAAGACAAATTAAAACAATTTTAATAATTTTAGGAGTGGTTTTTGGAGGTTTAATTTTAATTAATTTTGCCCAAGCTCAAGAAAAACCAATTGAGGTGGAATTTGAAAAAACTCCTTTGTTTAGCGAGGCTAATTTTTTGCCAGGTGATTCTGTGACTCGCTGGGTAAAAGTGACTAACAATTCAGAAAAAGTGAAAAAAATTGGTACTGAAGCAATTAATGTTTCTGACCCTGATGAATTTGGCAGAGTTTTGATTTTAAAAATAGAGGAGGATTCTCAAATTCTTCATGAGTTTTCTCTTTCTGAGTTTTTTAGCGCTGGAGAAGTTTTTCTTTCTGAGGTTAATCCCGGAGAAAGCACTACTTATTATTTCACCATTACCTTTGAAAAAGATGCTTCTAATGAATTTCAAGAAAAAAGCTTGGGATTTGATCTTTTAGTTGGAGTTTTGGGAGAAGAAGGAATTCCTGATTCTGGTGGAGGAGGTGGGAAGAGAATTTTTGGAAGAGGTGGGGGAGCGGTTTCAGTGCCTGGTTTGGTGATTAAAAACGAAGGCGTTCTTGAAGTTTCAACCACAACTGCTGTTATTACTTGGATGACAAGCTATAGAGCTACTAGCCGAGTTATTTATGGAGCTGAATGGGAAAGACATCAATTAGACTTGTCAGATAATGAAGGAGATTTGCCAAAATATGGCTATGAGCATACTACTCAAGAATTCAACACACCAGCTTTAATTAATGGAACCACAACTCATAAAGTTATTTTAACTGGTTTAATTCCAAATACGACTTATTATTATCGCTGCGTTTCCCGAGCTTCACCTCCTACTATTAGCAGAGAATTGAGTTTTAAAACTTTGCCTCTTGAAAAAGGTTTTTTGAAAGAAAAAGAAGAGGAAAAAGAAGTTGAAACCAAGGAATTTGAAACAAGCGAAGTTGAAATAGCTTTTACAACTGAGAAAGAAGAAAAATTAGAAGAAGAAAAAGTTTCTTTTGAAGGACCTTCTGAAAGGAAAGTTTTAGAAAAGAAAGAAGAAAAAAGAGAAGAGGAAAAGAAAGAGGAGGAAGTTTCTGTTAAGGAAATTCAAGAAGGTAAAGTTTCTCCAAAAGGAAATAGATTTTTAGCTTTTCTTGGAAATCTCGGCTTTGGTTGGTTAATTGTTTTACTTATCCTTATTGTGATCGGAATTTTGGTTTATCTTTTAAACAAAAGAAGAAAAAGATCAAGGCTTTAATCAAAAAAGCGGGTCAAAAAGACCCGCTTTTTAAATTTTTAAAAATCTTCTTCAATTTCTTTAATTTTCCAGAGATAAAAACCTTCTTTTTCATCAAATTCAATGTAAGGAGTGATTGGGAACATCAAAAGTTGGCAAAATTTTTGGGTGGAGCTTTCAAGAAGTTTTAAATCTTTTTCTTTTTCATAACTTAAAGGAGGAAGAGATTCTAAAAATTCTGAGATTTTTGAGATGAAAAATTGTAAATGGTCAGGGAAAAATTTAAAAAGTGAAGTGATTGAGGGAACTTTTTTAAGCTGAGGATATTTTTTTTCTTCAGCCAAAGAAAAAGCAATAGAAAAAATTCCTTCAAAGTTAAAAATCTGGGAAGATTTGTTTTCTTTAATCATTCTTTCCAATGAATAAAGGAGAGTTTGATGATCTAAAAGGGTTATCTCAGGCCAGTATTGATTTCGCAATTCATTTACCCAGATATCAATATGCTTGGTGGCATAGTCAAGATAAACGAAAATTTCATTTCTTTCTTTTGCTTTCAAAAGATACTTTTTTGGGAAAGCAGCTCTTGAAAAAAGTGGATCAATTATTTCGGCTAATTTGCAATGACAAAGTTCATGAAGGACACTGGGCAGAAAAAAATCAAAATTATAAAGCACCCAGGGATGGATTCGAATTTCATGAATTTTTTCTTTAGGAGAAGAAGTCACCTGGCAGGTAGGGACATCCTTTATTCGATAAACTACTAGCCATTCTAACTCAATTTCTTTTTCGTAATTTGACATCTTAGAAAGAAAATCCGCCATCAAATCCATCTTTTCACCTCCTTTTTAATTTTTTAAAGTTCAGGTTAAAAGAAAAGGCGCCCAAGGGCGCCCATTTTTTAAATTTAAACAATCCCTTCAATTACTTCCACTTTCCAGTAGCACCTATTTCTTTCTTTTTCCAGGTAGACCAGAACCGGTAATTTCAAAATTTGGCAATATTTTGGGGTGAAACTTTCAATAATTCTTAGAGCTTTTTCCCTTTCATGAGGCAGCGGAGGAAGAGTTTCTAAAAATCTTGAAACTTCTAAGATAAAAGAACGCGCCAAACCTAAATCTTCAGGTAAAGATTCAAGAAATGAACTTAATGAACTTAAGGAGGGTAGTTCTCTCAAACAATACCTTTTTTCTTCAGTCAAAAAAATCGCAAAATCAAGAATTCCGGAAAATTTAGAAAAAAAGTCAAAAACACCTTTTTCTTTCATATTTTTTAACACAATCCGAAAATTTGCATGAGCTAAAAAAGTAACTTCAGGCCAGTAAAAATTTCTCAAGTCATTTTCCCAAATTTCTAGATACTGGGTGGCATACTTGACATAAGTAAGAATTTCTTCCTTTTTTAAAGGAAGTCCCTTTGGGAAAATAATCTCGTATACTGAAAAAATAGGATCAATCATTTCGGTCAATTTGCAGCGACAGAGCGTTTGAAGGAGTGCAGGTAGAAAAATCTCTGCATATTTAAATATCCTCGGATCGATTCGGATTTCATGAATTTTCTTCTCTGGCAAAGAAAGCACTTCCAAACCAAATTCCTTTTTATTTTCTAGATAAATTACCTCCCATTTTAACCCAAGTTCTTTCTCAAATTCTTCCAAAGGAAGAAAAAAATCTTTCAAATTCACTTCCATCTTCTCACCTCCTTTTTAATTTTTTAAAGGACTTTCAAAGTTATAAGAAAAGGGCGCCCAAGGCGGCTCCTTTTCTTTTAAATCTGGCTAAAGAAATTTTTAAATTTTTCTTGGCAA
>CAYSYN010000018.1:0-8063 GCA_964435445.1 uncultured Candidatus Saccharibacteria bacterium | reverse complement strand
GTAGAAAAAATAAAAGAAGGGGTGGTTTATTACAAAATAAAAATAGAACCTGAGAGTTTACCAGAAAATGTTTTACCTGGGATGAGCTGTGATTTGAGAATTATCACAGCCAAAAAAGAAAATGTTTTAATAGTACCAGAAGAGGCCTTAAGAAAAGAGAATGAAAAATATTTTGTCTATGTTTTAGAAAAAGAAAAAATCAAAAAAAGAGAAATTAAAGTTGGGCTCTTTGGTGAAAATTTTGTTGAGGTCTTAGAAGGATTGAAAGAGGGGGAGAAAGTTGTTTTACCTTAAAATGGAAACAATAATTAAATTGGAAGATGTTTGGAAAATTTATCAATTAGGGAAAGTTGAAGTTTTTGCTTTAAGGGGAATTTCTCTTGAAATTAAAAAAGGAACTTTTCTCTCAATTATTGGTCCTTCTGGCTCTGGAAAATCAACTCTTTTGAACATTATTGGATGCTTAGATTTTCCTACAAAAGGGAAAGTTTTTTTGGATGGAAAAGATGTTCAAAAACTTTCTCCAGATGAACTAGCGAGAATTAGGGGAAAGAAAATTGGCTTTATTTTTCAACAATTCAATCTTTTGCCAAATTTGACTGCTATAGAGAATGTGGCTTTGCCCATGGTTTTTCAAGGAATTCCAGAAAAAGAAAGAGAAAAAAGGGCAAAAGATCTTTTGAGAATGGTTGGGTTGGAAGGAAGAATAAATCACAAGCCCCAGGAACTATCTGGAGGAGAACAACAAAGAGTGGCTATTGCCAGAGCCCTATCTAACGATCCCGAAATCATCATCGCAGACGAACCTACAGGAAACTTAGACTCGAAATCTGGAAAAAAAATTATGGAGATTTTAAGAAATTTGCATTTGAAAGAGAAAAAAACAATTTTGGTTGTTACTCACGATCCTCAAATTGCTTCTTTTAGCGAAGAAATTTTAGTTATTAAAGATGGGAAAATTGTTAGAGAGGGGAAAAATATTGAAGAAATTTTGTGGCAAAAATTAAAGAATGAAAGATTATTTTAAAATCGCCATAAGGAATTTGAAAGCTAGGAGATTGAGGAGTTATTTGACTACCCTTGGAATTTTAATTGGCGTTTTTTTAATTTGCTCTCTTTTATCTTTGAGCGAAGGGTTAAAGGAATCCATTATTTCTGAGCTAAGGACTTTGGGAAAGGAAGTTTTAATGATTTTTCCAGGGGAAATAACCGACCTTTCTTCTCTCTTTACTGCTTTTTTTGGAAGGGGATTGAAAATTGAAGATGAAACGATTGAGAAAATAAAAAAAATAGAAGGCGTAGAAAATGTCGTTCCCTTAGATTATGGAGCTTCTTTGGTGAGATACAAAGAAAAAACAAAAACAGTTTTACTTTTTGGTTATCCCAGAAAAGAAGCTCAAGAATTATTTAAAATGAATTTAGGTTGGAAATTAGATCAAGGAAGGTGGCCAAAGCCAAAAAAAAGAGAAGTAATTGTGGGAAAACTTGTTCCTTCTGACATTTTTCCAGGTTTAAAACCAGGAGACAAAATTTACATTAAAGGAAGAGAATTTTTAGTAACAGGAGTTTTAAAATCTTTGGGAACAAAGCAAGACGACTCCATGATCGGTTTAGATATTGAAGATTACAGAAAAATTACAGGTTTTAGAAAAGGAAGCCACTTTGCTTTAGTGAAAATAAAATCTGGGGTAGATACAGAAAGAATGGCACAAAAGATAAAAGAGGTTTTAAAAGAAACTCAAAAAAGAAAAGCTGGCAAAGAAGAAATTCCATTTACTATTTTGACGAACGAGAAAGCAGGTTCTATTGCCGGGAACATTCTCGCTCTCATTCAAATTATTGTTTTTGCTTTCGCTTCTGTGGCCATCATTGTGGGAGGAATTGGCATTATGAATACGATGTTCACTTCAGTAAGAGAAAGAACAAGAGAAATTGGCATTTTAAAAGCTGTGGGCGCGAAAAATTCTGAAATTTTAATTATTTTTTTAATAGAATCTGCCATTATGGGAATAATTGGAGGAATTTTGGGAACATTTTTGGGAATATTTTTTGCCAAGTTTGTTGAATTTTACGGTCAAGTTCATCCTCTTCTTTACTTTAAAGCCTCAATTACTCCCAATTTAATTTTGTTTGGGTTTTTCTTTTCTTTGTTTGTGGGAATAATTTCTGGATATTGGCCAGCTAAGAGAGCAGCCGCTTTAAAACCTGCTGATGCCTTGAGATATTTTGAATAAAGTGTTAAGCTAAATTTGTATGAAAATTGATTCTAATACTAAAATTTCAGAAATTTTGAAAAGAAAGGAATTAGTCAAAGTACTGGAAAAGTACAATTTTCCCTGTCTCTCTTGTCCTTTTATTAAAGAAGAAATGGAAAATTTGAAACTGAGTCAAGTCTGCAGAATGTACAATATTGATGAAAAAAAATTAATTAAAGAGCTCAATAAAAATTTAAAATGAAAAAGGATCTTACAAAAAAAATTTTAACTTGGCTTTTCTCTCTCCTTGTCATTTCTAGTTTACTTACTACTTTAGTTTTGTTTTTACCCCAACGAGGAGGAAAAGAAGGAGAAAAAGTGGTTGAGAGAGCAATGGATTATATAAATAAAATTCTTTCTTTGCAACAAGGACAAAAAGCAGAATTGATTAGCTGGGAAAGAGAAGGAGATCTTTACAAAATTTCTTTTAAAGTAGGAGATGTAGAATATCAAAGTTTTGTCACAAAAGACGGAAAATATCTTTTTCCTTTTGCCTACGATCTGACAAAAGAAATTAAGGCTCCCTCTCAAGCTAAAGCAACTTTAGAAAAGAGAGAAAAACCAGATGTCAAGCTCTTTGTCATGTCTTATTGTCCTTTTGGGCTTCAAATGGAAAAAGCCATATTACCCGTTTGGGAGCTATTGGAAGGGAAAGCTGAAATTGGCATTTATTTTGTAGATTATATTATGCACGGGAAAAAGGAAATGGAAGAAAATTTAAGACAATATTGCATCCAAAAAGGGCAAAAAGAAAAATATTTAGCTTATCTTTCTTGTTTTGTAAAGGAAGGAAAGTTTGAAAAATGTTTAGATGAAGCCAAAATTGAAAAAGAAAAATTGAAAGATTGCATGGAAAAGACAGACAAAGAATTTAAAATTTCAGAAAACTTCTCTGAAAAAGGGTATCCTCCTTTTGATGTCCATCACGATTTAAACGAAAAATATCAAGTTACAGGTTCTCCTACTTTAGTCATCAACGACAAAGTAGTCACAGTTCAAAGATCTCCTGAAAAAATAAAAGAAAAAATCTGCCAAGCTTTTCTTTCTCCTCCCCCAGAATGCGAAAAAGAACTTTCAGAGAAAGTGCCTTCGCCTGGTTTTGGGAATCTTGAAGGAGAATCATCTGGACAAGGCCAATGTAAATAAAAAATATGGCCACAGTAAAAGTTTATACTGTGCCTTCTTGTGCTTTCTGTTTTGCTTTAAAAGAGTTTTTGAAAGAAAAAAATATAGAATTTGAAGAGATTGATATATCAAAAGACAAAGAAGCAGCAAAAAAAATTGTAGAGAAAACAGGGAAAATGGAAACACCGGTTGTTGAAATTGAGGGGGAATTTGTAGTAGGATTTGATAAAGAGAAAATTTTAAATTTGCTAAAGGAAAAAGGTCAAAATTAATTTTTAAAAAATATGCCAATTAAAGTAGCCATTAACGGTTTTGGAAGAATCGGAAGACCAACTTTCAGAAACTTAATTGAGAAATTTCCAGAAATTGAAGTTGTAGCTATTAATGATTTGACAGATCCTGAGACCTTAGCTCATCTTTTAAAATACGATTCAGTTTACGGAATTTACGAAAAGAAAGTCGAAGCTAAAGAAGGAGCGATTATTGTTGAAGAAAAAGAGTTTAAAATTCTAGCTGAACCTGATCCTGCAAAACTACCTTGGAAAGAATTGGAAATAGATATTGTTTTAGAATGCACAGGTCGCTTTAGAGAATATGAAAAAGCTAAAAAACATTTGGAAGCTGGAGCAAAAAAAGTAATCATTTCTGCTCCCTCAAAAAATCCTGAAAAAATCCCAGAATTTGTCTTGGGAGTAAATGAAGATAAATGCGATCCTTCAAAATGGGAAATTTGCGATATGGGATCTTGTACCACAAATTGTTTAGCTCCCGTAGTTAAAGTTTTGCACGAAAACTTCAAAATAATCAGAGGGTTCATGACAACAGTTCATTCTTACACTAACGATCAAAGAATTTTGGATTTGCCCCACAGAGACTTGAGAAGAGCAAGAGCAGCAGCCTTAAACATTATTCCTACCACTACGGGAGCAGCAAAAGCTATTGGAAATGTCATTCCAGAAATGAAAGGAAAATTGGATGGAATGGCTTTTAGAGTTCCTACTCCTACTGTTTCTGTCATAGATTTGGTTTGCCAAGTAGAAAAAGAAACGAGCCAAGAAGAAGTGAACGAAGTCTTCAAAAAAGCTGCCCAATCTGAAAGATTAAAAGGAATTTTGGCTGTTGAAGAAAAATCTTTAGTTTCTTCAGACTACAAGAAAAATCCATTTTCTGCCATCGTTGATTTACCTTCCACAAAAGTCATTGGAAACTTAGTGAAAGTAGTGGCTTGGTATGATAACGAATGGGCTTATGCTTTGAGATTGGCTGAGTTTGCAGAATTTGTAGGAAAAAAAATGAAATCTTAATGGAAATTTATTATCCAACAAAAAGTTTTAAAAAAAAGGCTTTAATAAAAGATAAAAAGATCTATCAAGAAGCAGGAAAGAATCCTTTAAATTTTTGGAAAAATTTGGCAGAAAAAATCTTTTGGTTCAAAAGACCTAAAAAAACCTTTGAGCATTTTCCTCCCTATTTCAAGTGGTTTTTGGGAGGAAAAATTAATATTACAACGAATATTTTTGAAAAGAACTTCCTTTCTTGGAAAAGAATAAAAAACAAAGTTGCTGTAATCTGGCAACCAGAACCTGAGAATGAACCAATAAAAAAATTAATTTATGAGGATTTATTTTTTAAAGTTTGTAAATTAGCGAATGGTCTGAAAAAACTGGGAGTGAAAAAAGGTGACGTTGTTGGAATTTATTTACCAATGATTCCAGAAGCTTTAATTTCTATGCTAGCTTTAGCGAGGATAGGAGCTGTTCACTTAGTTATCTTTTCTGCCTTTTCTTCAGAAGCTTTAAAAAAAAGGTTAAAAGCTTGTCAGGCAAGATTTCTTATTACGGCCGATGGATATTATAGGCGAGGAAAGGTAATAAAATTAAAAGAAGCTGCAGATGAGGGAATAAAAAATACAGATGTTGAAAAAGTAATTGTTGTTAAAAGATTAAAAAGAAAAATTCCTTGGAACAAAAAAAACGTTTGGTTTGATGAGCTCATAAAAAATGAAAATAAGTTTTGTCCAGCTGAAATTTTAGATTCAGAAGATCCTTTTTTCATTCTTCCTGAATCTGGAACGACAGGAGAATTTTTACCTATTTTACATACAGTTGGAGGTTATACCGTTCAAGCATTTTGGAGCGGGAGATGGATATTTAATTTTCAAGAAAATTCCATTATTTGGAGTACAGCTGACATTGGCTGGATCACAGGTCACACTTACACAGTTTATTCCCCTCTCCTTAATGGAATTACCACTTTAATTTATGAAGGAGCACCAGACTTCCCTTTTTCAGATAGATGGGCAAAAATTATTAAAAAACATAAAGTAACAATTTTTTATACTGCTCCTACTGCTATTAGAATGTTTAAAGAAAAAAATCCTCAAATTGAGAAAAAATATAATTTCAAATCTTTGGAGGTTTTAGCTTCTGTGGGTGAACCAATAGATGAAGATTCTTGGTATTGGTTTTTTGAGAAAGTAGGGAGAAAAAAATGCCCTCTCTTGGATACTTATTGGCAAACAGAAACAGGTTCCATTGTTATTTCTTCTCTTCCCGGAATTGGACCCTTCAAACCTACTTTTGCTGGCCTTCCTTTTCCCGGAATTAAAATTGATATCCTAAAAGAGAACGGGAAGAGATGCCAAATAGGGGAGAGAGGGAATTTGGTCATTTTACCCCCTTTTTGTCCGGGAATGCTGAGAGGGATTTACAAAGATGAAAAAAAGTATGAAAACTATTGGAAAAAATATGGAAAAGAGATATACTTTACAGGAGATGGGGCATTAAAGGATGAAAATGGATTGATTAAGATTATTGGTAGGGTAGATAATGTTTTGAAAGTCGCGGGCCATAGGTTGGGGACGGCAGAAATAGAATCAGCTGTCAATTCTCATCCAAAAATTAGAGAATCAGCCGTGATCGGAGTTCCAGATAAAATAAAAGGACAAGCCATAGTTGTCTTTGCTGTTTTTAAAGGGAAAGAAAAAAAGAAAATAAAAGAGGAAATTGAAGAAAGGATAAGAAAAAAAATAGGCAAAATAGCCTTGCCCAAAAAAATATTTTTAGTTGAGGATTTGCCAAAGACAAAAGTTGGAAAAATCATGCGAAAAGTTTTATTCTCTTTCTTTACGAAAGAGAAAATAGAAGACCTCTCTGCTTTGGCAAATCCTGAAATCGTCGAAAAAATAAAAAAAGAAATAAAAAATGAAAAAAACTTACATCCTTTGGTTTGACCAAATTTCAAAAAAAGATGTTCCTTTAGTTGGAGGGAAGAACGCTTCATTGGGTGAAATGTTTTCTAAGTTGACAAAGAAAGGAATTCAAATTCCAAATGGATTTGCTTTAACTTCTCAAGCTTACTGGTATTTTCTAGAAAAAAACAAAATAAGAAAAAATTTAGAAAAAATTTTCAGATCGTTTGACCTAAATGACATTTCTCAGTTGAAATTAGCTGCCAAAAAAGCTAGAAATTTAATTTTAAAAGCTAATTTCCCAGAAGATCTTAAAAAACAAATTATTAAAAATTATGAAAAACTTTCTCGATATTATGGAGCAAAATTTGTTGATGTTGCTGTCAGATCTTCTGCCACAGCTGAAGACTTAGCTACAGCTTCCTTTGCCGGCCAACACGAAACTTATCTTAATGTTTCAGGACCAGAAAATCTTCTAAAATCCATCAAAAAATGTATTGCCTCTCTTTTTACAGAAAGAGCAATTTCTTATAGAGAGGAAAAAGGTTTTGAACACATGAAAGTAGCTCTTTCTGTAGGAATTCAAAAAATGGTCAGGTCAGATTTAGCCTCTTCTGGAGTAATGTTTACTTTAGATACAGAAACAGGATTTAGAAATGTTGTCTTAATTAACGCTATCTATGGAGTAGGGGAAATGATAGTTAAAGGGAAGATTATTCCAGATGAATTTTATGTTTTCAAACCTACTTTGAAAGAAGGATTCAGATCAATCATTGTCAAAAGGTTAGGGAAAAAGACGAAAAAATATATTTATAAAAAAGGAGGGGGGTTGAAAGAAGTTAAAGTTCCTCTAAAAGATCAAAAAAGATTTTCTTTAACTGATGATGAAGTTTTAACTTTAGCCAGATGGGCTTGTATCATAGAAGAACATTATGGTTTACCCCAAGACATTGAATGGGCAAAAGATGGAAAAACAGGAAAATTGTTTATCGTTCAGTCAAGACCAGAAACTGTTCATGCTCCCAAAATTGGAAAGTTTTACGAAGAATATGAAGTAAAAACAAACAAAAAACCAATTTTAACTGGAATCGCTGTCGGAAATAAATTAGGTTTTGGAAAAGTGCATGTTATTGAAAATGTTTCTAAAATTTCAGAATTTAAAAAAGGCGAAGTTTTAGTGACAAAAATGACAGACCCTGATTGGGTTCCCATTATGAGAATTGCTTCTGCCATTGTTACAGATGAAGGAGGAAAAACATCGCATGCAGCCATTGTGAGCAGAGAATTAGGATTGCCTTGTATTGTGGGAACAAAAGCAGCTACTAAAGTTTTGAAAGCAGGTCAAGAAATTACCGTAGATTGTACTACTGGGAAAGGAAGAATATTTTTGGGAAAAGTTAAATTCAAAGTAAAAAGATTCAATTTAGAGAAAATTTCAAAATTGCCAGTGAGAATTTGTTTAAACATTGGTGCTCCAGAATCTGCTTTCAAAT
>CAYSYN010000017.1:0-8287 GCA_964435445.1 uncultured Candidatus Saccharibacteria bacterium | reverse complement strand
TTTTGGCCTCCTCCATTAAATTTTATTTCTTATCCAATATTTTGGTGGGGAAGAATTCCACCTAGACAGACAGCGATTCATGAGGTAAGACATCGCATTCAAGTTTTACGGAAAGAAAATTCTCTGCCACTTTTAGCTCCGAATATTCTCTCTACTTTAAACGATAATATCCCTCCTGAAATAATTAATGAAATTAAGAAAGAACTCGGTGAATTATTTCAAGCACCAAGAAAATTTATTGATGGACACCTTAAAAAGGAAATAGATGCTATAATTGCAGAAATTTTGGGAACTTGGCTATTAAAGGAAGGCAGAATTAAGGAGTTTAAAAATTTGATGCTCCTTTCTCAATTGCCTTCTTTTTTTATTTTTATAAAATGAAATTGATGAGAAGAGGATACAAAGCTGAATGGGAGGCCAAAAGAGTTCTTTCTAAAAAATATTCAAAAAATAGAATTTTTAAAGTAGCTATTGGAGGAACGACAGATTTTTTTGTTTTGGGAAAGGACGGAAAAATTTTGAAATTAGTGGAGGTGAAAAAAACAAACAAAAAAAGATGGTATCCAGGAAAACATGATTTTAAACAATTTCAAAGATTGAAAGAAATTGAAAAAAAATTGAAAATTCCTGTCGAATATTGGATAAAAATGAATGGAAAATGGCGAATTTTTAAGCTGAAAGAAGTAAAATCCTTTTTTAGCTAATGAAAACCAATTTTGCCTTTTTATTTAGAAAAGAAATAAATGAGTACGACTTTGGCAAGGGCCATCCATTTCATGGAAGAAGGGGAGAGGATTTTTTAAATTTTTTCAGAAAATACACAAAAACTGACCCTCCCATTTTAAAAGCTGAAATCGCAAAAGATGAAGATCTTTTTTTAATTTGTAAAAAAGATTATATAGACTTTACAAAGGAGTACTTTAAAAAGAGAAGTTTAGGAAAAGATTTTGATGGAAGATTTTTTCACTATCATTCAATGGATAATTTTCCTGTTTCCAAACCCAAAAATGTAGAGAAAGCTGCAAGATATATTATAGGCCAGGCAAAATTAGCAGCAGATTTAGTTTGGCAGGGAAAATTTGAAAAAGTAATTTCAATTGGTGGGGGATTACATCATGCAAAAAAATCTTTTGGAGAAGGATTTTGTATTTACAATGATGTCGCTTTTTGTGCCAAATATTTGCTTGAAAAATATAACTTAAAAAGAATTTTAATTTTAGATACCGACGCTCATGCTGGCAATGGCACAATGGAATATTTCTGGGAAGAAAACAGGGTTTTGTTTGTAGATTTACATCAAGATCCCTCAACTTTGTATCCTGGGACCGGATTTTTAGATCAAATTGGTCAAGGAAAAGGAGAAGGTTTTACTGTGAATATTCCCTTGCCACCTGGTGCAGGAGATAGATGTTATAAAATGGCTTTTGAGGAGATTGTGGAACCTTTGACAAAGCAATTTAAACCTCAAATTATCCTCAGAAATGGAGGGTCTGACCCGCATTTTTCGGATCCTTTAACGAATTTAGGTTTGACATTTGAAGGATTTGAGATGATTGGGGAAAAAGTAAGAAATTTAACTAAAATTTGCCAAGGAAAAGAAATTGATTTGATTGCTTCAGGTTATGATCTAAAAATTTTGAACTTTGCTTGGACAGCTTTAATTTCTTCTTTGGTAGGAATTAAAGTGAAAATGCCACCACAAAAGGTTCCTTTCAGAGAACCTCTTGAAGAAACTAAAGAAGTTTTAAGGAGTTTGAAGAAAATTTTGAGAAAATTTTGGAAAATCTTTTAAAATTGTTAAAATTGAAACGATGAAAAAAGAGAAAGTGAAGAAGCTAGTTTCCTTTTTTTATGAAATAGGCACTTTAAGAAAAGTTTTAAGATCTCACCAGCAAACTCTTTTGGTTTTTGATCCCACAGATAATATAGCTGCACATTCTTTTCGAACAGCTTTCATTGGATATTTTTTAGCCAAAGAATTGGGAGCTGACGCCAACAAAGTAATAAAAATGTGTCTTTTACATGATATTGAGGAATCAAGAGTAGGAGATCAAAATTGGGTCCATAAAAGGTACATCAAAATTTTTGAAGAACAAATAAGAAAAGAGCAACTTTCTAATCTTTCAAAAGAACTATTGAAACTCTCTGAAGAATATCAAGAAAGAAAAACATTGGAAGCAAAAATTGCCAAAGATGCTGATTTACTAGACCAAATTTTACTTTTAAGAGAATATGAATTAGAGGGAAGTAAAGAAGCTAAAAAATGGCTCAAAGAAGGACCACATGTTAAGATGATGCACACAAAATTAGCCAAAGAGATAGCAAAAGAAATCAAAAAACAAAGACCAAGCCTTTGGTGGGAAAAAATATGGACTCCAAACAGAAGAAAATAAATTTTAAAGAAAAAATTAGATCCATTCCAGATTTTCCCAAAAAAGGAATAATTTTTAGAGATATTACTCCTGTTTTGCAAGATCCCAAAGTTTTTAAATCCCTTATTGATGAACTAGCCAAACCCTACAAAAACAAAAAAATTGATGTGGTAGTGGGAATTGATGCCCGGGGTTTTCTTTTAGCTGCTCCTTTAGCTTACAAACTCAAAGCGGGATTAGTTATTGTGCGCAAAAAAGGGAAGTTGCCTTACAAAACAGTATCTCAAGAATATCTTTTAGAATATGGTAAAGAAAAGATTGAAATGCACCAAGATAGCATTTTGCCAGGACAAAGAGTATTAATGGTAGACGATGTCATTGCTACTGGAGGCACGATGAAAGCAGCTTGTGATTTAATTGAAAAATTGGGAGGAAAGATTGTGGGTGTTTTATTCTTTGTTGAGTTAAAGGACTTAAAAGGTCGCCAAAAGTTAAAGAAATATAAAGTTAGATCCTTGGTCAAATTTTAAATTTAAAATGAAAGAAAAAGCTGAAATTGGAATTATTGGAGGAACCGGTTTTTATAAATTTTTAAAAGGGAAAGAAATAAAAATTACTACTCCTTTTGGAAAACCTAGCGATAAAATTTTAATCTCAGAATTTAAAGGTAGAAAAGTTGCCTTTTTGCCTCGCCATGGAAAAAAACACCAACTTCCTCCGCATAAAATTCCTTATTTAGCTAATATCTATGCATTGTATAAATTAGGGGTGAAAAGAATTATTGCTCCTTGTGCTGTAGGTTCTCTTAAAGCTAAAATCTCACCTGGAGATTTTGTTATCTGTGATGATTTTGTAGATTTTACAAAACAAAGAAAAAACACTTTTTATGACGGGAAATTTGGCAAGATTTCAAAAAAAGTTTTTCATATTTCTTCAGTTAATCCTTTTTGTCCCCAGTTGAGAAAGATAGCTATAAAATGTGGGAAAAAACTAAAATTAAAAATTCATCCAAAAGGAACAATTTTGGTTATTGAAGGACCAAGATTTTCTTCAAAAGCAGAATCTGATTTTTTCAACAAAATAGGGGACGTTATCAACATGACTGCTTTTCCAGAATTAATTTTGGCTAGGGAACTGGGTCTTTGCTATTTAAATATTTCTCTGGTTACAGATTATGATGTGGGTTTGAAAGGAAAAAAAGGAATAAAGCCTGTGACAGCGAAAATGGTTTTGGAAATTTTCAAAAAAAATACAGAAAAATTAAAAAGTTTAATTTTAGAGATAATAAAAAATCTTCCAAAAAAGAGAGAGTGTAATTGTGCAAAGATCTTAAAAGAAGCTGGGGTTTCTTAAAAAATTTATTCTTCTTCCACTCTTCTTACATATTCTCCAGTTTCTGTGTTGATTTCTACAATATCTCCTCTTTCAATGAAAGTTGGCACGTTTATTTTAGCTCCTGTTTCCAAAACAACCTGTTTCGTTCCAGCTTGAGCTCTTTCACCTTTTATGGAGGGAGGAGCCTCAATAACCTTTAGTTTTACTTTTATTGGCAAAGAAATATTGATAATCTTTTCTTTAAATTTTAATCCATCTACCACCATTCCTTTTTTTAAAAATTTTGCTCTTTCTCCAATGACTTTTTCTTCAAGTTCAAACCAATTTCTCGGGTTTTCCACTTCGCAAAAATTGTATTTTCCTCTTTTTTCATAAACAAATTTTACGGGCACTTTCTCAATTTCTGCTTCTTCAAAAGTATCTGATTGATGAAAAGTTTTCTCAAAAACGTTTCCCGTAATCAAATTTCTTACTTTTACTTTAGCCACGACCACATCTTGGGCTTTTCCTACTTGTTTAAAATCTAAAACTTCATGGGGAACCCCATCTAAAATAAATCTTACTCCTTTTCTGAGTTCAAAGTAAGTAAGCATAAAATTAGATTTTCTAAATCTTCTTCCTTTTTTATTTTTACCAAATTTATATTTTCAAATTCAACTATTATCTTTCCCTCTTTCGTTTCAATTTCTATTTTTTCAACTTTTTTGTCTTTCCCGAGAGAAAATTTCCCTTCTAGCTTACCAATTTCTTTTGGCAATTTTAAATTTTTTTCCCATTCTGAAAGAGCTTCTTTAAGTTTTTCCTCGTCTATTTTGAATTTCCCTTCTCTTTCTTTGACTTCAAATTTCTCAAAAATTTCTTTTTCTTTCAAAATTTCTATTAAATTCTTTATTTTTTCAAAATTTTCACTTCTAATTTCTACTTTTTTCCAGCCAAAGAAAAGAGGAAGATAAAGATTATATTCTTTGAAAGCAATTTTTGTCGAAAAAGTAGAACCTCCGTTTTCTTTAATTTTTAAATTAGCTTTTAAAGATTTTTCTGGTAGTTTAGTTACAATTTTTGTTTTCTCTTTTAAAGGGACAAAAACATCTTCCAATTTTTTTAAATTTTCTTCTAATTTTTCTTTAAAGGAAATTTCTTGAAAGATTTTTGTCTCTGTTATCGAAAAATAGAGCAAAAAAATCAAAAGAGAATATCCTAAAAACCTTATCAAAAAAATTTGGTAGTTTTTCATTTTTCAATCCTCCATTCAATTTCAGATTCTTTTCCTGCAAACTCCAACCACTCACCATTAGGAGAGATAACATACCATTTCTTTTTTGTTTCTGACCAAACCATAGGATTTCCTTTATAATAGGGCTTTTTTACAACCTCTTTCGGTTTTAATCTGTCCAACTCTAACCATTTTTTAAAAACTGTCTCTATTGCATAATCTAAATTTCTCGATTTTGCCCACTCAGCTACTTTTGTTATTGCTTCTTTCGCCTTTTCTACAGATCCTGCTAATTCTAGAAGTTGTTTTGCAGGTTTTGTATACCTTGAGTAAATGATTTTTCTTTTTTTGGCATCTTTTTTTAATTTTGCCAAACTAATCCCTTTTGTTTTGAAGTAGTGAGTCACTATAATTCTGATTCTATTCTTTTCCTTCAATTCCTCAAGATACTTTATTTTTTTCCTTTTTAAATATTCTTCAATTTTTTTGGCAATGCTCTTTCCTACTCCGGCGATTTTTTGGAGCCCTTTTATTCCTTCTTTTTTGTAAATTTTTCTTATGTCTTCTTCTAATTTTTCAATAGACTCTGCAGCTTTAAGATACATTTTGGGTTTGAAAGCTACCCCTTCAATCTCAAGAAGTTCAGCTATCTCTTTTAATAGTTTGGCTACTTTTTTATTCGTCCTCTTCATTAATTTAATTTTAGTCACATCTTGACAAACTTCAAAGTATCATTAAAATAGTTCTGGTGAGAAAAATGTCTCCAAAAATCGTTATCGTAGAAATCAAATGTCCAAAGTGCGGATTTACCTATTCTCTTTTCAACTCGGCTCCTCAAATAATAAATTCCAAAGACTTGATAAAAGAATATCAAAAATGTCCCAAATGCGGAGGGGATCTTGTAGTTAAAAAAGTGAATATAAAGAAAATAAAAGTAGAGCTTGTTTAAGCTCCTTCAAAACTTTCTCCGTTTTTTTATTTTATTTAAATTTTTTGACTTTAAATTTATAAATTAGAAAACCTTCTTTTTCTGGATTAATTCCTGCTTTTTGACAAGCGATAAAAATTTGTTTTTCTATAGTATCTACTCCTTCTAAATCTGGGAGCAAAAGCCCAGTTTTGGGCACAAAATGGCCATTAAAAACAACATCTCCTGATGGAGAAATTGGTAAAGTTTTCACAATAATGCCATATTTTTTAGGATCCAGTTCTTTTAAATCTTTTACCAATTCTGGCTTGCTTAGAATATAAACAGTAAATGAAAGCAAAGGTAATTCTTCTTCTCGGATAGGACCAAATCTCCAATCTTCGGTCGCAGCTGCAATAGCATTTCTAATTACTTCTTGAGCGATATTTTCTTTAGTGGGCAAATAAGTACCAATACAACCTCTTAATGCCCCCTCTTTCATGATAGTGACGAAAGTGCCAGATTTCTTTTCTAAAAACTCCTTTGGGAAATCCTTCGGAGGAGAAATGATTTTCTTCTCTTTAATATAAGTTTCCACAGCAGATTTTGCTAAAGAAACTAATGGATGCATTTTTATTTTTTTACGCTTTTTCCCACAACTTTAAAAATATTTCTCTACCTTCTAAAACTTTTTCTTTTGGGAAAAATTCAAAAATGAAAGGGCCAAAATACTTCAATTTTTTGCATAAACCAAGAAACTTTTTAAAATCTATATTACCTTCCCCGATTAAAAGATGTTCATCAAAATTTCCGTGATTATCGTGTAAATGAACATTTATAACAAATTTTCTTATTTTTCTAAAATAGCTCTCAAGGTTTAATTTCAATTTTTTTACAACTAAATTGGCATGTCCAATATCAAAGACTATACCCAATCCTTTTACTTTTTTCACAGCATCTATTAATTCTTCAGGCTTGGTATATAAACCTTCTCTAACTTTTCCAGAATTTTCGAGACCCACTTTTATTCCATATTTCTTTGCCAATTTTACAATTTCTCTTAGATTTTTTATAGAAGTTTCAAAATTCTTTTTTACAATTTCTTTTTTTCCAATACTTTCCTTTTTTCCTCCATGAACAGTAACTAATTTAGCTCCAAGCTTTCGAGCTAAAATTAACTCTTTTTTCAAAAGTTTAAGAGCTGCATTTGAAATTTGAGGAATTGAACTTGAAATTGGTAAAAAGAAAATAGCATGAAAATTTAAAGAAATGTTATTTTTTTGGACTATTTTTCTTACTTTTCTTATTACTGAGTTTTTTAAATCAATTTTTATTCCCACTCCTTGAACCTCATAAAAATCAAACCCTTCTTTAGCTGCAAATTCTAAATCTTCCAAAATACTCTGCCTATCCTCTCCTACAAAACCTATTTTAGGCTTAATTTTCATGCTTTTGTCACCAACCAGGCTCCAATTATCATAAAAAGAGCGCTGATAATTTTTTGCAATATTCTTTCTTTTTCTTTGAGAAAAATTATTCCCCCAAACACACCCACTAGTATTGAAAGTTTTAAGATAGGAAAAACGATGCTTACTTGAGCCAATTTAAAAGCTTCTAATCTTGAATAATAGTAGATAACTTGTAGAATAACGACAATTATTAATGCTTTCCATCGAGACTTAATTAGCTCTTTTAATTTATTGGTTCTTTTTACAATAAAACCTCCCAAAATTAGAGCAGGAAAAAAATAAACAGAAAAACTGTAAAATGTAGAAGACCAATATCGCAGAGCAACTTTATCGACAATTGAAACTAAGGCGACCAGAAAAGAAGAGAGAATGGTTAATTGATAACCAATCTCGGTTAACTTACCCAATTTTTGTCCTTTCCTATAACTTAATAGGAAAGCACCGAAAAATACGAATAAAGACCCTAAGATTTTCTCAAAAGTAAGCGGTTCTTTCAAAAACAAGTAAGAAAAAATTAACAAAAAAATGATTTGAATTTGTTTTAAAGAAATTCTTTCTGAAGCTTCTATGTGTTGAAAAGATTTGGCTGAGACGGCGGCAATAGCTGTCCAAAGAATTATTCCTAAAAAGAGGAGAAAAAAACCTAAACTTTCTTTTGGTGTTTCAAATTTGGGTAAAGATAAAGGCAAGAAACAAAAAGCGGTTAAAATTTGCATTAAAAAGGCATACGCTAACCAATCGTATTTCTTTAAAATGTACCTCTCTATTACTCCTGTCAATCCTGCTGAAAAAAGTGATATTATTGTAAGCCACAACCAACTCATTTTAGAATATTGCAATTTATCAAATTATCCTAAAATAAAAAATAAGAAAAAATTTTAAAAAATTATCACAGATTTTGAATAATACCTAATACCCACTGAAGGGCTTTCATTTGTGCCTTTACTTCAATCAATCGATACCAATCGTGATCATTCTCGGGATAAAAAAT
>CAYSYN010000016.1:0-8386 GCA_964435445.1 uncultured Candidatus Saccharibacteria bacterium | reverse complement strand
TTTAAAAAGAACTAATAAGAACCCATAAACAGCATTAGTGAGCTCTCCTTTTTTGTTTTTTAATTCAGGAAGAGCAAAAAAAGCTCTATATAAAATTGAGTTTCCATCTAAAATTAAAAATCTTTCAGGCATGGGTTTTTATACTTTGTAAAATTCCCAAAACCAAAAAATTAGAAATTAGATTTGAGCCTCCATAACTGACAAAAGGGAGAGAAATGCCAACAACTGGTAAAATTCCTAAATTTGAACCCACATGCAAGAAAATTTGAGAAAATAAAATGGCCAAATACCCTCCAGAAAGAAGTTTGGCAAAGTTTGAATTTGGTAAAAAACCAATTTTTAAAATTTTCCAAAACAAAAGAACGTAAAGTAAAAACAAAACTAAAATGCCTAAAAATCCCATTTCCTCTCCTATAGCAGAAAAAATAAAATCTGTATGGGGCTCGGGCAAAAATCCTAATTGAACTTGAGATCCTTTTTTGATTCCTTTTCCAAAAAATCCTCCAGAACCTAAAGCAATTTTAGCTTGGTTTTGGCTCCAACCAACTTTTAATGGGTCTGGTGTCTTCAGCTTTAAAAAAGTTAGCACTCTTTCTTTTTGATAAGGTTTTAAAATTTTTTCAAAAGACAACCCAAATAAAAGCAAAAAAATGAAACATAAAATGAAAAAGTGACGAAGTCTTATTCCAGAAAAAAGCAAGATAGCAATCCAAAGGAAAAATAAAATTAAGAAAGAACCAAAATCAGGTTGAAAAAAAACTAAAGTAGCTAAAGGTAAAAGATAAAGAAAAGAGATAAGAATGTGTCTCAAATCATAAAGTTGAGTATGACGTAAGGAAAAATATCTAGAAAACAAAAGCAAAAGAGAAACTTTTGCAATTTCCACGGGTTCAAAGGAAAACACCCCAAATCTATACCAACCTCTCACTCCCCGAGTAGGAGGAAAAAAATAGAGGAAAAAGAGGGAAAGGATAGAGAGAAAATAAAAAGATAAAATCAAAAAGGGATTTTCTCTTAAAAACCTCCAATCAATAAAAGAAATGAGAAGCATTAGTAACATTCCAACTATTAAAAAGAAAATTTGCTTTTTCAAATTTAAAAAATCTCCTTTAGAAACGCTATAAATTTCAACCAAGCCTATCAAAGATAAAAAAAGAGGTATAAAAACTAAATGGAAATCTAATTTTTTAAAGAAAGAAAAAATGTTTTTCATTTTTTCAAAAGAGAAAGAAACTCTTTTTCGTTTATCATTTTTATTCCAAGCTTCCTTGCTTTCTCAAATTTTGAACCAGGCTCTTTTCCTACCACGACAATGTTTACTTTTTTTGAAACAGAACTGGAAACTTTTCCTCCCAATTCCAAAACTCTCTTTTTTGCCTCTTCTCTTGTCATAGATTCTAGGCTCCCTGTAAAAACAAAAACTAAGCCTTTCAAAGGTTGTTTTTTTCTTTTTTCTTTTTCAACAATTTTGATACCAACTTTCTTTAATTTTTCTATAAATTTTAAGTTTCTTTTTTCTCTGAAAAAATTGTAAATTGATTGAGCGACAATGGGGCCGATGTTGGGAACTTGCTGGAGTTCCTCTAAAGTAGCTTTTTTTAACTTTTCTAAAGAACCAAAATATTCTGCCAAATCTCTTGCTGTCTCTTCCCCGACATTTCTAATTCCCAAAGCAAAAATAAACCTCCAAAGTTCAACTTTTTTTCTAGATTGAATGGCAGACACTATGTTTTTTGCTGATTTTTCAGCAAATCTTTCCAAAGGAATCAAATCTCCTTCTTTTAACAAGAAAAGGTCTGCTGGATCTTGAACCAAACTTTCATCTAAAAGTTTATCTACGATTTTCGGCCCCAAACCTACAATATCAAAAACTTTGACAAAATGATAAAAAAATCTTCTTTCTTTTGCTGGGCATTTTGGATTTTGACATCTCCAGATAGCTTCTCCTTCAGGTTTTACTAGTTTTTTCCCACAGACAGGACAATTTTTTGGAAACTTAATTTCTTTTTCTTTTCCTGTTCTTAATTCTTTTAAAACGCCAACAACTTCAGGTATTACATCTCCTGCTCTTCCAACAATGACAGTATCTCCAATTTTCACTCCCAATTTCTTTATTATGTCTTCATTGTGCAATGTAGCTTTTGTAATGGTTACTCCTCCTACCTCCACTGGCTTTAAAATAGCAACTGGGGTAACAGCTCCTGTCCTTCCCACTTGAAATTTGACATCTTCTAAAATAGTTTCAGATTGCTTCAAAGGAAATTTAAAAGCAATAGAACCTCTTGGGGCCTTTCCCACCACTCCCAATTTTTTAAAGATTTTGTTGTCGTTTATTTGAACGACAATACCATCAATTTCGTAAGGAAGTTTTTCTCTATTTTTTAGCCAATAATTTCTAAATTCAAATACTTCTTCTAAAGTTTTACATTTTTTGCAATATTTATTATTTGTTTTAAAACCTAAAGCGTGTAAAATTTTGTGTTCTTGTTCATGGGTTTCTTGGCCAAGATCAGTGACTAAATCATAAACAGAAACGTCCAATCTTCTTTTTGCTGTGATTTTGGGATCTAGCTGTCTAATTGAGCCTGCAGCCAAATTTCTTGGATTAGCAAAAGTTGGCAGACCCAATTTTTTTTGTTCTTCGTTCACCAATTCAAAATTCTTTTTCGTAATGATGGCTTCCCCTCTCACTACCACCTCTTTTAATCCTTTCTTTTTTATTTTTTGAGCTAATTCTTTTTCTCCCATTTTTTCAAGGTCTTTACAAACTTCATCTAAGTCTCTCAATTTTAAAGGAACAGATTCTATTGTTTTTAAATTTTGAGTAACATCCTCCCCTACTAATCCATCTCCCCTTGTCGCCCCCACAGAAAAAATTCCGTTTTTGTAAATTAGCTCAATTGCCAAACCGTCCAATTTTGGCTCACAAAAATAATCTATTTTTTTGATTTCTTCCTTTGTGAGTAATTTTGCGTTTCTCTCAAACCAAGCTTTCATGTCCTCCTCAGAAAAAGCATCGTTCAAAGAAAGCATGGGAACGGGATGTCTCACTTTCTCAAACTTTTCTAAAGGTTTTCCCCCTACTCTTTGAGTAGGAGAATCTGGAGTAATAAACTCAGGATATTTTTGTTCCAAATCAAAAAGTTCTTTCTTTAAAGCATCTTCAACATCGATTGGCACTAACTCTTTATCTAGAACATGCCTTGAGTATCTATATTTTTCAATTAGTTTTCTCAATTTTTCAATCCTTTTCTTTGCCTCTTCTTTTTTCATATTTTAATTATAGCTCAGAAAGAGGCTTCAATAGCTCGAGAGGTCTTTTTGAAAGTTCCAACAGATTTTAAACAATAATAGCTTCCATTACATCCTTCGCTTCCTGGAGGGCTGGCTAAAACAGAATAAGAAACTCCATCTAAAGAACCTGAGAAAGAAAAAGGAGGATCTTGTCCTTGTTTGTAAAGTTTGTACATTGCTCTTTCAATTCCTGTATCTGCCCCAAAAAATGCCTTGACAGATTGACCCATTTCTCTAGTTTGAATTATTTTTTTTGTCACCACAAAGCTCAAGCCAAAAGCAATGCCAGAAAGCAAAGAAAGTATGACAATGACTAAATAAATAGCAATACCTTTTTTTGATTTAGTAGACAACATCTAAATTTCTTTGGGAAATTGTTGTTTGAAATTTCAATTTTGTTGGATTTTTTTCTTTTGTTTCTGCCTCAAAAGAGATAGTGATTCTAGGTTGCAAAGTATCTTGCTGTGTTTCTCCAGAAACTTTAAATTTCAAATAATTGATTTTAATTGAAGTTAATGGAAGAGGAGTGGCAATATTTTCTTTTTTTTCTACAATTTTATTGTTTTGAAAATAAAAGGAATGGCATTTTCCATCAAAATTTTTAAAAGAAATTTTCCTCCCTCCCTCTGAAACTTCGCAATTTGTTTTATATCCATGAAGACAACTTTTTCCATCTAAATCATCCTTTCTGGCCAATCTTAATTGTCTTCCCATGTATTCTAAAGCATAACTTGTCTGGTCTAAAACTTCCTGGAGAGCCAATACTTTTCTTTGGCTCCAAATTCCGCTCAAAAATATCCCTAAAATAGCCCCTGAAACAAGAGAAGTTAACCCTATAACAACCAATAATTCTGTTAAAGTAAAAGATTTTTTCATGGTTTCCAATTAAAAAGAATTTCTTTTACAGAAAAAGAGTGAGTAATTCCTCTTTCTTTCCAATAGACTGTAGATGTAATTTCCATTTTATCTGTTCCTTTTGAGACAGAAACTTTTCGAGAAAAAATGGTCTTTGAACCTTGAGAACAGTTGTAAAACTGACCATCAAATCTTAAGGGATTACAAGAAGAGTAGTTTGTATCTGGAAATTTTCTGCTTTTGTAATCTAATCTATAATCTGTGGTAGCCCCAATGTTAATATCCCAGTTTTGATTTTTTAACCAATTCGTATCTCTAATGTTTCTTATAATCTCTATTCCCTCTTGAGCTAAATAGGCAGCAATAACTCTATTGGTAGAAGTTTTAGCTCCATAGATTTGATAGGCAATGAGACCTGATAGAGTCAAAATTCCTACCATGAAAATGGAAACTGCTCCCAAAATTTCTACAAGGGTGAAAGATTTTTTTATTCTATACATATTAAACCTGCTTTATTAATTTTGATAGTTTTTGTTTCAGAACCGTTAGTGAGAATAATTTTAGCTTCTAAATTGTTCTCGTTGGCATTAATTGTTGTCTCTGGATGAGGAGGGAAAAAGACAATATGTAAAGGAGAAGAGGGAAAAAGGGAGGAAATTTTAATTTGGCTTTCTAATTCAAACTCTTCAATTTTAATATCTCTTGTTTTTTTATATTTTTTGTCTCCATCTTTATCTCCAAAAATGATGATCTTTTTTTGGTTTTTTTTCAAATAAACTCCATATCCTTTAGGATAATCTTCTTTTGCTTTTTCCATGGCCATTGTCATTCCCTGAGCTCTTCTTATTTGAGAAGCTACAGAATGAGCAGACCTCAAGAGAGAAAATGTTTTTCCACCTCTCCTGTAATAGGCAAATGTAACGAGGCTTAAAGTAGAAAGAATAAAAATGACAACTAAAAGCTCAACTAAAGTAAAAGATTTTTTCATTTTTCAATTTTAAAAGAGGGAAAAATAAAAATCAATAAATTTTTGACCAAAAAAGAAAGAGACAAGATTGCCAAAAATGAGAAAGGGAGCAAAAGGAATTTTTGAGTGAAATTCTTTTTTCTTCAAGAAAATTAAAAATATGCTTACTATTCCTCCTGCCAAAAAAGAAAGGAAAAAAGATAAAAGAATCTTTGGCCATCCTAAAAACAGACCTGATAGAATAGAAATTTCAAAATCTCCCCATCCCATCCAAGTTTCTTTGGAAACTAAAATTAAGAGAAGAAAAAAAATGGAAGGTAAAAGAGCAAAAAAAGTTTCTAAAAGAGAAGAAGAAAAAAATAAAATTTTCAAGAGACGGTAAATTAAAGCCAAAAAAAGAGAAAGATAAAGAATATTGTCTGGAATGGAATAATGCTTTAAATCAAAAACAAAAATGAGAATGAAAAAGAGAGAAAGTAAAAGAGAAAAAATGGTTTCTAAAGGATTTAAGTTTTTAAGAAAAATGAAAAGAAAGAGGAGGCCTGTAAAAAATTCTACTAACGGATACTGAAAAGAAATTTTTTTTCTGCAGTATCTGCATCTTCCTTTCAAAATCAAAAAACTAAAGATAGGAATTAGATCTTTGAAAGAAAGCAAATGTCCACAATGAGGACAAACAGACCTTCCTTTCAAAAAACTCTTTCCAGTTTCTATTCTCCAAATAACAGAATTCAAAAAAGAACCAAAGATTGACCCTAGAATAAAAATGAAAACAAAAAGAAGCATTTTTAAATTTTATCAAAAATAAAAACGGCGGGACAAAGCCCGCCGTTTTTCCTCCTTTCGTTCTTACCAGCAAGCGCAACCGCTTGTGGGAGCTGATGTAAGTTCTTTTGTTCCTTTTTCTGAAGCAGCAAAATAACCTCCTCTTTCTAAAACAGCATATACACAAAAGTGTTGGCCTGGTTCTGGACAAGCAGTGTTATCTAGCCAGTGATAAACATAAGTACCACTATTTAAGGGATCGTCTAATTCACCAAGATAATCACCAATTGGAGGCAAACAACCTGCTGCATCTGAGGTACAATCTCCATGAGTGAAATACTGTTCTGCCCCTCCTCCACAATTTGCGTCGTCATAACACATTTCCTGGGCAGAAACGATCTGTCTAATATCAGCTTCTCTTCTCGCATCCCTTGCTTTTCTTCTTGCTCCTCCCAAAGAAACCAAAACTATTCCAGACAAAATTCCAATAATAGCAATCACAACTAATAATTCAATGAGAGTAAAAGCTCTTTTTTTCACCATTTAGATTAAGTAAAAATTTTGCGACCTTTATTACTTTGTAACATCTACACCACAACAATTGGGAGAGGAAGGTTTAGCCCCTTTGAAAACTCCCTTGTTCGTGGAGCACACATATTTGTTCTCTGTCTCTAGTTTTGTCGCGATGCAATAATATTGAGCGCTACCAAAATAATATTTATATTGATGATCCCCCGAGTTTCTCGGGTCGGTAGGAATTTTTAGTAAAAGAGGGTTAGAATCTTTGTCAATTGTTTGCCCTCCAATGTTCGTTCCAGAAGACCAGGTAGGATAGCTTTCCGCGCCAGAACAGGCTGAATCATCATAGCAAATTTCCATGGCAGTGTTTATCTGTCTCATATCAGCTTGCCTTCTAGCATCTCTTGCTTTTTTTCTTGCTCCCCCCAAAGCAACTAAAACAATGGAAGAGAGCAACCCAATGACGGCAATAACAACTAATAGTTCAATAAGAGTAAATCCTTTTTTTCGCACAATTTTTTTAAAAAATTTTTGACCTTTATTTCAGATTAGTAAAAGCTAACTATTCTGTAAAGTGGAATAATGACAGAAGCAATGAGAATTCCTACCAATCCCCCTAGTATGACTATGAGTAATGGTTCTAAAATCTGAGAAAGGTTCTCTAGCGTTCTCTCAATTTCATTTTGTTGAAATTTAGCTAAATTTGTCAAGACAAATTCTAATTTCCCGGTTTTTTCTCCAATAGCAATCATTTGTAAAAATAAGGGGGTAAAAAGTTCTTGATAAAAGCCAAGGGAACGAGAAAGAGGAACTCCTTCTTTTACCTTCTCTTTTGTTTCTTTTAGTGCTTTTTTATAAGAGATGTTTCCTACCACTTCAGAAACTAGATCAAGTCCATTAACTAATTGGATTCCTCCTGCTATTAGAGTGGAAAGAGTTTGAGCAATTCTGCTCAGATAAACTTTTTGGAAAAAAGTTCCCAAAAAGGGAGTTTTGAGTAAAAATTTATCAAAAGTTTCTCTTCCTTCTCTTTGGCTCAAAAACCAGAAAAGCAATAGAAAGAAAAACAAAAAGAAAACGAAAATAAAGAAAAAATTTTGGCGAATGAAGCGAGCTGAAGAAAGAACGAGAGAAGTCAAGAAAGGAAGTTGAGCTTCTCTTTCTGCGAACATTTCTTCAAAGGAAGGCAAAATAACAAAGGTTAAATAGGAAGCTACTCCCAAAAAAACGAGTAAGACCATAATAGGATATAAAAGGGCACCAATGATTTTTTGACGGAAATTGTACGAAGTTTCTAAATGGTCTGCTAAATGATTGAGACAAAGAGAAAGCTTTCCTGTCATTTCTCCACTCTTAACTAAATTTACATAAAAAGGAGAAAAAATTTGAGGGTAAAGAGAGAGAGCTTTTGAAAAAGAACTTCCTCCTTCAATAGCTTCAACAATTTTTGTAATTTTTTCTTTGAAACTTCTCTTTTTAACTTGAGAGGCAATGGTTAAGAGAGCTTCAGAAAGAGGAACGCCAGCATTAATTAAAATAGAAAGTTGTCTTGTGAAAAGAGCTACATCTTTTTGAGTAATTTTCTCAAAAATTTCTATTTTTCTTGCGTAAAAAGGCGGTTTCTCTTCTTTCAAATAAGTTACATAAAGTCCTAATTTTTGTAAAAGTTCTAAAGCTACTTCTCTGCTGGAAGCTTCGATTGTTCCTATTTTTAATTCACCTTTTTTTGTTCTTGCTTGATATTTGAATTTCATTTCAGCAATGATGTTAATTCAGCAGGATTTAAAGAAAAACGAAGGGCATTTTCCATAGAAATTTCCCCTCTCTTTACCAAATCGGCCAAAGATCTATTTAAAGTAATCATTCCTATCTCCAAGGAAGTTTCAATCACTAAAGGAATTTCGTGAATTTTGTTTTCTCTGATTAAATTGGCAATAGCTGGTGTCATAATCATTATTTCACAAGCTGGAATTAAACCTCCTTTTA
>CAYSYN010000015.1:0-8428 GCA_964435445.1 uncultured Candidatus Saccharibacteria bacterium | reverse complement strand
GAAAAAAAGATTTAAAATTTGTTGATAAGAGAACTTATTTTATTTTGAGAGGACCCGAAAGAGGTCTTTATCATTTTCACTTTAACAGAGAAATTTTGAAAAAAGAGTTCAAAAATTTTAAGATTTTAGAAATCTGGAAAGACAAAGAAAATTATTTAGCTTTTTTGGGAAAATTGAAAAAATAATGGGATATTCTGTTTATCCTCAAATAATAACTAAAATTAAAAAGATTTTGAAAGAAAAGAAATTGAAGCTTTTGTCTGAAGGGCCTGAATTTTTTGTTGAAAAAAAACTTAGATTTTACCACGCTCTCTGCGAAAACAAGAAAGGAAAAAAGGTTTTTTTTAAATCTCTTTTAAAAAAGGAAAGAGGAATTAAAAACAGATTTTTTAACGAAATAAATTTTTTAAAGAAAATGGCAGAGAATGAAAGCTTGCCCCTAGCAAAAAGAGTGCCAAAACTTTTAGATTTTTCTCTAAAAAAAGAATTTCCTTTTTTGGTTTATGAGTATTTGCCAGGGAAAGCAAGATGCAGAGAAGATTTTTTAAAGAAAGAGGAAATAAAAGAAGCTATTTTTTTAATGAAGCTTATTAGAGAAACTGAAATCAATTTTGATTTCATTCCAAAAAAACCTCTTTTTAATTTTAAAAAATATTCTCAGAAAATTTTTAATCTCTTGAAAAAAGTAAAATTAAAAAAGAATTTTAAAAGAAAAATTTTAAAATTTGTTCAAAAGACAAAACCCATTTTCAAAATGATCAAACCAAAATTAAACCATGGAGATTTTTCTGAAGCCAATTTGATTTTCTACAAAGGAAGGGCAAAAATCATTGACTGGGAACATGTCCATCTGAGAAATCCTCTTTATGATTTTGTCAGTTTTTGGACAAAAAGAAAAAGAGAAAGAAGAGAAATTGAAAAAGAATTTTTAAAACAAAATGGAAAAATTGAGTGCTTTTTTCCCCTTTTCAAAGCAGCTTTAATAGAAATTTTGCTGAAAAATTTAGTTTTTTTTGAAGAAATGATCGAATTTGCCAGAGAAAGAAAAGATAAAAAGACAATTTTAGAAAGAGAAAAAGAGATAAAAGAAAATTTAAATTTGTTAAAAAAATACTTATGAAAATAGCTATCATTTCAGACACTCACGATAATTTAGAAAATTTAAAAAAATTTTTTTCCTTTTCAAAAAAGCAAAAAATCGAAATTTTGATTCATTGTGGAGATGTTTGTACTGGGAAAACTTTGGGAGAAATTGAAAAAAATTTCAAAAAAATTTTTCTTTCTCTTGGGAACGCTGATTTGAAAGAGGATTTAAAGAAAGTAGCTGAAAAAACAAAAATTTTTAAAGAGAAAGGGGAAATAGAAATTGAAAATTTAAAAATTGGCTTTTGTCATCAGTTTGATCTAAGAAAAACAAACAAAGATCTTGAAAAATTTGACTTTTTCTTTTTTGGTCATACTCATTGGCCTTTTTTGAAAAAATTAAAAAATTGTATCTTGGCAAATCCTGGAAATTTGGCAGGACTCTACTACAAGGCAACTTTTGCTATTTTAGAGACCGAAACAAAAAAACTCAAATTAAAAATCTTGGAGAAAATTAAATAAAGCTCCCAAGCTCCAAGCTTGCAGGAAACATGGCTTTTTTGGCAGATCAATCGTTATTTTCCCGTTAACTACTCCATAATATTCTGGCAAAAAGCCAAGTTCTTTGTAAGCTCTTAAGATAGCATTTTTTATTTTCTGGTATTCCTTTTTAAAACCTAGTTTTTTTAAACCTTGAGCTATGATCCAATTGTCGTGAGGCCAAACAGAACCTAAATGATAGCTCCTGGGATCAAAATCTTCTTCCAACTCAGAATGAGTTCTTATTCCGTAGGGAGTGAACATATCTTTTTCAAAAAGCCTTTTTACCACTTTTATAATTTTCTCTTTTTCTCGGATAATACCAGAAAATAAAATATGGCCTGCGTTAGAAGTGATAGCTTTCCTTTTTTCTTTTTTTCCATTTAAAGCTAAAGCAAAAAAATTTTCCTCCTCCATCCAAAAATCTTTGTTAAACTTTTTTTTCAATTGCCAAGCTCTCTCTTCTAATTTGTCTACCAAATCCCAATCTCTTTTTATTTCAGCTAAAAAAGCAGCTTCTTTTAAAGCTAAATACTGATATCCTTGAATTTCCACTAGTGCTACTGGAGGTTCGATTTTTAAGTGATCTTCAAAAGAATCTTTCCACCCTTGATGAAAAAGGCCTTTGGGGTTTTTTCTTTCGTATTCAACGTAGAGATCTTTGTCTTTATCTCCGTATTCTTCAATCCAATGAATGGCTTTGAGAATATTTTCCCAATGTAAATTTAAAAATTTTTTATCTTCAGTTTTTTTAAAGTAAAAGGAAAACAAAATTAAAAAAAGTAAAGTTGAATCTGCAGAACCATAATAAGGAAAGGGGAAATGGTATTTGGGATGAGATTTTAATTTAAAATCTGTTTCGTGTAAAATCTTGCCAGGTTCTTCTTCTCTTTCTTTATTAATAACTTTTCCTTGATATTGAGACAAAATTTCTAAAGTGGCTTTGGCAATGCCAGGATTTCTGTCTAATAGTTGCCAGGCAGAAATTAGAGCATCCCTCCCAAAAAGCCGATTATAACCTGGAATTCCTGCTACCAAAAAGCCCCTTCTATCTTTTAATTTTTTTATCTCTGTCCAGATCTTTCTTTTTAAAATCTCTTTTTGAAAGTAACCAATAAACATTATTTTATTTTTTTTGCTAAAATTTTAATTTGACTGTTTGGAATGTAGTGCAAAAAATTTTTTTCATCCTTTATTATCGTTCTCCTTAAATTAAACTCTACTACTTCCCCTTCTACATTTCCAATTTTTACTTTGTCTCCGACAAAAAATTGTCCTTCCAAAAGAATGAAAAGGCCAGACATGAAATCTGAAATAGTATCTTTAGCTGCCATAGAAAGGGCAAGTCCTAGCAAACCCATTGAAGTGAGAATGGGTCCGGTGTTGATGCCAAATTCTGGCAAAACTGTCAAAATAGCAACAACATAAATTAAAAATCTCAAAGTCCCTCCAAAAACAGAAATTAAAGTTTGAGCTCTTTTTTTCTTTTTCTCATTTGAGATTCTATTTTTAATCTTTCCCAAAATTATTTTTTTTAAAAGAGATTGTAAAAAACTATTAATCAGGAAAGCAAAAATAAAAATGAAAAAAATTTTGGCTCCTTTGCTCAAAATCCAAATTAAAATTTTCTCAAAAAAAGTTTTAAATAACATTTTGCGGAGGGGGCGGGACTCGAACCCGCATGGGATATAACCCACCGGTTTTCAAGACCGGCCCCTTACCAATTCGGGACACCCCTCCTTTGTCGCTCGCCTCTCCAGCGCATACGCGCTGGCGCTCCTTCGGAGCTTCGGCTCGCTCCCCAGGGGAGAACCAAGGTTCTCCCCTCTGGCGCTCAAATTTCTTTCAGTTTTCAACTTTCAGAAATTTGAGCTGTACCCCTCTCCTAAAGGAATCAAAACTAACCTCAATTTACTAATTACTAACCACTAACTACTGATTTGGGCGGAGGGGGTGGGATTCGAACCCACGAGGCCCCGCAAGGAGCCACGGCTCTCCAGGCCGTCCCATTAGTCCACTCTGGCACCCCTCCTCTTTTTAAATTCTACCAAAAAACGAATTAAAAACAATTAAGGCAGAAAGAAAAGCTGTAGAGATTAGAGACTTGTTTTAAATTGACATTTGGCGCAGGATTCTAATTCTTTCTTCAATAGGAGGATGGGTCATAAAGAGTTTTGCTAGCCATCCTGTTTTTTCTCTTCCTTTGAAGGGATTGGTGATAAAAAGATGAGCAGTAGAATTTGAAGCTACTCTCATTGGAGTTTGATCTTTAGCAATTTTTTCCAAAGCTGAAGCTAAACCCTCAGGATATCTTGTCAAAAGAGCGCCTGAGGCATCTGCTAAAAATTCTCTTTTCCTCGAAATGGCAAGCTGAATTAACTTAGCAACGAGAGGGGCTAAAATGATGACTAAAATTCCCAAAAGAGAAAAAAGTTCTCCTCCTTTTTTCCTCTTTTCTCTCCTTCCCCAAAAACTCATTCTCCAAAAAATGTCTGTGAGAATGATAATAAAGCCCACCAAAACAACAATAACACTTTGTAACAAAATGTCTCTATTTTTAATGTGAGAAATTTCGTGAGCGATCACCCCTTCCAATTCTACTTTTTCTAGTTTTTCTAAAAGGCCTTTTGTTACAGCAATGGCAGCATGCTTCTCATCTCTACCAGTAGCAAAGGCGTTTGGTTGTTGTTCTTCTAGAATATAAATTTTTGGCAAGGGCAAACCTGCTGTAATACAGAGGTTTTCTACTATTCTGTAAAGTTGAGGATTATCCCTTTTTTCTACTGGTCTTGCTTTAGTTAAGGCTAAGACAATTTTGTCAGAGAACCAAAAAGCAAGAAAATTTTGAAATAAAGCTAAGAAAAACGAAAAATACAAAATTATTTTTGAATTGAAGATCTCACTAAAAATCCACCCCAAAGATAAAATTAAAGCAAATAAAAAAATCATTAAAATTTGGGTTTTTCTTTTGTTTGATTCAACTAAAGTATAAAGGGTAGCCATAAAATAATTTTACCAACTTCCACCTCCTCCGCCACCTCCCCCACCTCCAGCAGAACCTCCTCCTCCCAAACCGCTTCCCCCTCTGGAAGTAAACATTCCTCCCATTGAAGATACAGCTGAATTTAGAGAGCTAGAAAATGCTTTTGACGAAAAAGAACCCACATAAGCACCTTCATACCACTGAGGAGGAGTCTTGTAGATTCCCTCAAACGCTTTTGCCCATTTGTCTACCAAATCAAAGGAAATGGCATAGGGTAAATATTCCTCAAAAATTTTTGCTCTTTCATAAAATTGAGCTCTGTACTTTTCTGCTGTCTCAATGTATTTTTTAAAGCCCAAAATATACCATAGAGTTTCTGTGCCCTTTTTTGTCCTTTTTGGCATGAAGGGGGAGAAAATAATAAACAAAATACCGGAAAGAATTAAAGATAAAAAAAGATAAGAATTTTCTAAAGTAATACTAGTCGTCATCCCAACAAAGAAGATCGAGAGAATTATGATTAGCACTCCTTTAATTGCCCAATCTATTTTAGTTTCTAGGGGATCCTTTACAAAATATTTTTCTCGAACCATTTTCTGTGAAATTTTCTCAGCTATTTCACTAAAATCTCGATGAAGGGATCTTTGCAACATAGAAATTCTAATTTTATTCTTTTTCTTAAATATTCTTTCTAAAAGAGTCCTCTCATAGTCTGATAAATCATGAAAATCTTTTAATTTTTCAATTTCATAATCTTTTTCTTTCCAAATCCATCCTTTTTTTATTTCTTTAATTTTTATAAAACCACGGATAGCTAAGTCAACTAAGGTGGCAGAAAGATCTCTGGGCTTTATTCTTTGGTTCAGAATGAAACTCATTTCTGCTGGTTTCAAATTATCTGGGGGTGTATACTGAACAACAATGGGTTTTTTAATTTTAGGATCTCTCCCCTCTTTAAACCATTTCCGAAAGAGATAGACGAAAACGAAGAAAGGAATAAAAAGAGGCCACGAATATTCCAGTTGCCAGAGGATTTTTGAAAGAAAATTTGGTTCTTTTACTATACCTTTTGGCCAACCCAAAGCTATCGTCAACCCTTCTCCTGGCAAAAAACTCCTGTTAGCCAAAAAAACTATTTCTCCGTTCTCTTTAACCTCAAAAGAGCAATCTTTTTCTTTAGATCCAAAATGACCTGTATAACAAGCAAATTTTAACTTTTCTTTTGAAACTTTCTCTGGTAAATGTAAAATTGCCTTTGCTCTTTCAATAGGTACTTGCCATTCATTACCAGTAACATTCCAATAGATTTCATCATGATCTTTAAAAAATCCTAAACCATTTTGGACAAGATAGAAAATGTTGTAAGTTTTTTTTCCAGAAACAAGTTTTAGAGGATCGCCAATTCTTATTCTCAGGTACTCCCCTTCTTCACTAATTTTTGTTTTGTAAGGGGCGCCAAACTCATCTATTACTTTCTCTACTTTCAATTTTAGTCTGCCCAAAGGAATCTTTCTGTAAATTCCGTGCTTGAAATTGGAACCAAAATTATAGGTGATGCTTTCTTTCACCAAAAAAGAACCATCTTTGTTAATCCAAATTTCTACAGAGAAATCTTCAATTTTTTCTTGAGAGATACTATAAGCTTGAACAAATAGAAAATAACCCAAAACAAAGAAGGGAAGAAAAATTGCCCAATTCTTTTTCATAAAATCTAAAATTTCACCTTTGGTACCGCTCTTTCTTCTGGAGCTGCTAATTCAAAAAGTTCCATTTTTTTGAAGCCAAACAAAGAAGCAATGATGTTTGCAGGAAAACTTTCGATTTTAGCGTTCAAATCCCTCACGGTAGCATTGTAAAATCTCCTGGCAGCTTGAATTTTATCCTCTGTGTCTACTAATTCTCTTTGCAGTTCCAAAAAATTTTGATTGGCTTTCAATTCAGGGTAATTTTCAGCTACAGCAAAAAGGGTTTTTAGAGCACCAGAAAGAATATTTTCTGCTTGTTGCTTTTCTTTCATTGTTTTAGCTCCCAGAGCCATAGCTCTAGCTTGAGTTACTTTCTCAAAAACTTCTTTTTCATGGGCAGCATATCCTTTTACTACCTCTACTAAATTGGGAATTAAATTGTATCTTCTCTTTAATTGAACGTCTATGTCTGCCCAAGCTTCTTTAGCATAATTTTTCAGTCTCACTAAGCTATTGTAAGTGAAAACTATCCATCCTCCAAAAAGCAAAAGAAAGATTAAAATAACTGAAAACATTTTTTTAAAAAATATTTCCGACCTTTCTTTGGAAAATTTTAACAAATAAAAAAGTCGCCCACAAGGAAAGGCGACAAAGTTTTTAAGTTAGAATTCTTTAGTATTCAGAAAACTCAGAACCTTTTTTCTCTTCTTTTTCTGGAAGTTCAGCCACGACAGCTTCTGTTGTCAAAAGCATAGAGGCTGCAGAAACTGCGTTTTCTAAAGCTGTCCTTACCACCTTTGTTGGATCTATTACTCCAGCTTCAATTAAATTCTCAAATTTTCCAGACAAAGCATTAAAACCGAAAGCAAAATTTTCATTTTTTCTCACCGTGTCTACGACAATAGAACCATCAACACCAGCATTTTCTGCAATTTGTCTAATAGGAGCTTCCAAAGCCTTTTTCAAAATCAAAACCCCTGTCCTTTCATCTCCTTCAAGTTCTTTTGCCAAATTTTCCAATTCTTTTTGGGCTCTCAACAAAGCTACTCCTCCACCTGGCAAAATTCCTTCTTCAATGGCAGCTTTTGTTGCGTTTAGAGCATTTTCTGTCTTTTTTTGTTTTGCTTTTTGTTCAACTTCTGTGGCAGCTCCCACTTTAATCACAGCTACTCCCCCTGCTAATTTTGCTAATCTCTCTTGCAATTTTTCTTTATCGAATTCAGATTCAGTCCTCTCAATCTCTTCTTTAATTTGCTTAATTCTTGCTTCAATGTCCTCTTTTTTTCCTTTTCCTTCGATAATAGTCGTTTTTTCCTTCTCTACCACTACTTTCCTTGCTCTTCCCAATTGTTTCAATTCAATATTTTCAAGCTTCAAACCTAATTCTTCAGAAATTAGCTGAGCTCCAGTAACAATGGCAATGTCTTGCAACATTGCTTTCTTTCTGTCTCCAAAACCAGGAGCTTTTACTGCTACTCCGTTCAAAACTCCTCTAATTTTGTTGACAACCAGAGTAGCTAGTGCATCTCCTTCAATTTCATCAGCAATAATTAGCAAATTTTTCTTTCCTGTCTGTACTACTTTTTCTAAAACAGGAACAATTTCTTGCAAAGAAGATATCTTTCTATCTGTTACTAAAATGTAGGGTTCTTCCAACACAGCTTCCATTCTTTCCAAATTTGTGATCATATAAGGGGAAACGTATCCTCTGTCAAATTGAAGCCCTTTGACAATTTCTCTTTCTAAGCCAAATTTTTTTGATTCTTCTACGGTAATGACCCCATCTTTTCCTACTTCAGCTATGGTTTCAGCAATAATTTTTCCTATTTCTTCGTCTAAAGCAGCAATGGTAGCTACTTGAGCCATCTCCTCTTTCTTCGTTATTTTCGTAGAATTTCTCTTTAAAAATTCCACCACTCTTTTTAATCCCTTCTCAATTCCTCTTTTCAAAATCAAAGGGTGAGCGCCAGCAGCAACGTTCTTTATTCCTTCAGCTGCTATCGCATGAGCTAAAATCATTGAAGTGGTAGTACCATCCCCTGCTTTATCTGAAGTTTTTTCGGCTACTTCTTTTAAAATTTCCACTCCCAAATTCTCTACTTTGTCTTTCAATTCAAATTCTTTGGCGATGGAAACT
>CAYSYN010000014.1:0-8702 GCA_964435445.1 uncultured Candidatus Saccharibacteria bacterium | reverse complement strand
ACTTCAAAAGGAGTGGAATTTTCCATGGGAGGAGGGAAAGGTGATGTTTCAGGATATGTGGCAGCAGTGAAAGCAGGGAGAATTATTTTTGAAATAGATGGAATCGAAGAGAAAGAAGCTAAAGAAGCCCTTAGAAAGGCTTCTTCCAAATTGCCTATCAAGACCAAATTTGTTAAAAAATGAAGGCTAAAGAATTAAGAGAAAAAACAAAAGCACAATTAGAAAAACTTTTAAAAGAAAAAAGAGAAAAGCTTTTTAAATTGAAGTTGGATTTGGCAGAAAGGAAGTTAAAGAATTTTAGAGAGATTAGAGAGACAAAAAGGGATATTGCCAGAATTTTAACCATTTTAAGAGAAAAATGCCAAAAAAGAGATTAATCGGAAAAGTTATATCTGACAAAATGCAAAAAACGATTACTGTTTTGGTAGAGAGATGGAAAGTACATCCAAAGTACAAGAGACGCTTTAAAGTTCAAAAAAAATATCATGCCCACGATGAAAAAGAAGAAGCCAAGGTTGGAGACATTGTCATGATCGAAGAATCGAGACCTTACTCTAAGACGAAAAAATGGAGATTAATTAAAATTTTAGAAAGAGCATGATTCAATTAAAAACAAAATTAAAAGTGGCAGACAATACTGGAGCAAAAATAGTAGAGTGTATTAGAGTGCTAAAAGGTTCCAAACCAAGGTATGCTACCGTTGGAGATGTTATTGTTGCTGTTGTCAAAGAAGCTGAGCCCAGAAGGGAAATAAAGAAGCATGATATCGTGAGGGCGGTTGTTGTCAGGACGAGAAAGGAAGTGAGAAGGAAAGACGGAACTTACGTAAGATTTGACGATAACGCTTGCGTGATCATTGATCCCAAAACTGGAGATCCAAAAGGAACAAGAATTATAGGACCTATAGCCAAAGAAGTTAAAGAAAAAGGTTTTGAGAAAATAGCCAATTTAGCCCAAGAAATCGTATGAAAATTAAAAAAGGTGATTTGGTTTTGGTCATTTCTGGAAAATGGAGAGGAAAAACAGGGAAAGTTTTGAGAGCTTTTCCAAAAGAGTTGAAAGTTTTAGTTGAAGGGGTAAATATTGTCAAAAAGCATCAAAGACCAAGGAAAGAAGGGGAAAAAGGACAAATAATTGAAATTCCAAAGCCAATTTCCGTTTCTAAAGTAAAATTGATTTGTCCCCATTGCAAAAAAGCAACAAGAGTGGGGTATTTGGTTAAAGAAGATAAAAAAGTGAGAATTTGTAAAAAATGTAAAAGAGAAATTCCATGAGATTAAAAGAAAAATATGAAAAAGAGGTTGTTCCTAAAATGATGGAGATTTTTGGTTACAAAAACAAATATCAAGTCCCAAAAATTGAAAAGGTAATATTGAATACCGGTTTTGGGAAATTAATTTCCCAAAAAACAGAAAAAGAAAAAGAGACAATCATTAAAGAAATAATGGAAAATTTAGCCTTAATTTCTGGCCAAAGGCCTGTTTTAACTAAAGCGAGAAAATCCATTTCAGGTTTCAAAGTAAGAAAAGGACAACCTTTGGGAGCTAAAGTTACACTCAGAGGGAAAAGAATGTACGATTTTCTAGAAAGATTAATTCATTTTGCCCTTCCAAGATCAAAGGATTTTAAAGGAATTGATAGAAAAAGTTTTGATGAAAAAGGAAATTTAACTATTGGCATTAGAGAACATATTGCTTTTCCCGAAATATCTTTAGAGAAGGTAAAATTCATTTTCGGTTTGGAAGTGACAATAGTTACCAATGCTAAAAAAAAGGAAGAAGCAATAAAACTCTTTGAACTTTTAGGTTTTCCTTTAAAAAAATAAAATATGCCCACAAAAGCTCAAATTGCAAAATCAAAAAAAAGACCAAAGTACAAGACAAGAATTGTCAGGAGATGTTTTCATTGTGGGAGAGCAAGAGGTTACATGAGAAAATTTGGACTCTGCCGAATCTGTTTTAAAAAATTTGCAGAAAAAGGTTTAATTCCGGGAGTAAGAAAATCATCATGGTAGATGTCGTTTCTGACATGTTTTGTGCTATTCAAAATGCCCAAGCTGTAAAAAAACCAGAAGTTCTTATTCCTTTTTCTAAATTCAAATTTCAAATTGCCAAAGTTTTGGAAAAAGAGGGATTAATAGAAAGAGTAGAAAAAGTAAAAAGAAAGATCAAAAGAGGGAAATCAAAACCCAAGCCTTTTTTAAAAATAGTTTTAAAATATGTTGATGGAATAGGAGCAATTACTAAAATCAAAAGGATTTCCAAACCAGGACAAAGGATTTACAAAGGTTACAGAGAATTAAAGAAACTAAAAGGAGGGGCGAGGATGTTAATTTTGTCTACTTCAAAAGGGGTAATGACAGATGAAAAAGCAAGAAAATTAAAGGTGGGAGGGGAAGTAATTTGTAAAATTTGGTGATATGATGTCAAGAATTGGAAAAAAACCAATAAAAATTCCAGAAAAAGTAAAAGTGACTATAGAAGGCCAAAAAGTTTTAGTTGAGGGACCGAAGGGAAAATTGGAAAGAAAATTTAGGCCAGAAATTGGGGTGAAAATAGAAAATAACGAAATTGTTGTCTTTCCCAAAATAGAAACGAAAAAGACGAAAGCTCTTTGGGGAACCACAAGGCAAATCATCTTTAATATGGTAGAAGGGGTGACGAAAGGGTTTGAGAAAAAACTGGAAATCAAGGGTTTGGGATATAAAGCCCAGCTGGAAGGAAAAACATTAATTTTGCATGTTGGTTTTTCTCATCCAGTAAAAGTTGAAATTCCAGAAGGAATTAATGTTTCTGTTGAGAAAAACATCATTTCTGTTTCAGGAATAGATAAAGAATTGGTGGGGCAGGTAGCAGCTAAGATAAAACAAGTCAAGCCTGCAGAGCCCTATAAAGAAAAAGGAATAAAATATGTTGGAGAGAAAATAAGAAGAAAGGTAGCTAAAAAAGTTGCGATGGCAAAATGAAGTTAACAAAAAAAGAGAGAAGGGAAAAGAGAAAAAAAAGGATCAAAGCTAAAATTTTTGGTACAAAAGAAAGACCTCGTCTTTGCGTTTTTAGATCCAACAAACATATTTATTGTCAATTAGTTGATGACACAAAAGGTCATACTTTAGCTTCAGCTTCAGACAGAGAATTGAAATTAACAGAAAAAAAGAAAAAAACAGAGATTGCTTTTGAAGTGGGAAAATTGATAGCTAAAAAAGCAAAAAAATTAAAAATAGAGAAAGTTGTTTTTGATAGGTCAGGCTACAGATATCACGGAAGGGTAAAAGCTTTAGCTGAAGGGGCAAGGAAAGGAGGATTAAAATTCTAAAAAATATGGAAGAGGCAAAAGAAAAAAAAGAAGAAAAAAAAGAAGAAGAAAAAGAGAAATTTGAAACAAAACTTTTAGAAGTAAGGAGAGTTGTCCATGTAAGGGCTGGAGGAAAAAGGTTAAGGTTTAGGGCAGCTGTTGTGGTAGGAAATAGGGCAGGAAAAGTTGGGTTTGGAGTAGATTCAGCCACAGATGTTGCTCAAGCTATTCAAAAGGCAACAAGGCAAGCAATGAAAAATTTAATTGAAGTGCCAATAGTCAATGACACCATTCCTTTTGAGGTTTATGCAAAATTTGGACCATCTGAAATTTTGTTAAAACCTCAAAGGAAAGGTAGGGGATTAGTAGCTGGGGGACCTGTAAGAGTAATTTGCAGTTTGGCAGGGATCAAAGATATTTGTGCTAAACTTTTGGGAAAAACAAAAAATAAAATTAATAATGCTAGAGTAACGATGGAAGCTTTGAAAAAATTACAAATGAAAATGAAAATCCATGCAGCTACATCAAATAAAACCAATCCATAAAAGAAAAAAAGGAAAAAGAATTGGAAGAGGAGGAAAAAGAGGAACTTACTGTGGAAGAGGAATAAAAGGACAAAGAGCAAGGGCAGGTAGAAAATTAAAACCTATTATTAGGGAAATTTTGAAAAAATATCCAAAATTGAGAGGTTATAGGTTTTCAGCAAAGAAAGATTATGCTATCTTAAATTTAAGAGAGATTGAAAGAGAGTTTAAAGAGGGAGAAAAAATAACTCCAGAAATTTTAGTCAAAAAGAGATTGATAAGGAAAATTTCAGGAAAAATTCCAAAAGTGAAAATTTTAGCTAAAGGAGAAATTACAAAACCTTTAGTTTTTGAAAATTGTCTTTTTTCTGAAAAAGCTAAAGAAAAAGTAGAAAAAGCAGGAGGAAAAATTTTATGAAACCAAAAGTTTTATTTGAGGCTATTAGAATAAAGGACTTAAGAAAAAAGATAATTTACATCTTCTTTATTTTGGCTGTTTTTAGATTGATGGCCAACATTCCCATACCCGGGGTAGAAAGGGAGAATTTAAAAAAATTTTTTGAAGAATTTAAAGCGTTTGGGCTTTTAAACATTTTCACAGGAGGAGCTTTAGAAAGAATTTCCATTGTCATGTTAGGGTTGGGACCTTACATTACTTCTGTTGTTATTTTACAACTTTTAACTTTAATTTTTCCCTCTTTGGAAAAGATGTATCGGGAGGGGGGAAGAGAGGGAAGGGAAAAATTTGAACAATACGGAAGAATTTTAACTTTCCCCCTTTCTTTTTTACAAGCCCTTGGTATGCTTTCTCTTTTTTCAAGAAGAGGTATTTTACCAAAACTTTCTTTTTTAGGAACTATAAGTTCAGCTTGCACTATTTCTGCAGGAACCTTAATTTTAATGTGGCTAGGAGAACTAATTTCTGAAAAAGGATTAGGAAATGGAGTTTCCTTTTTAATTTTTGCTGGAATAGCAGCTGACTTTCCAACGAACTTGGGTACTTTAATTTCTGGATTTGCGCCCTCCAAATTCTTTTCTTATCTTTTGTTTTTACTCATGGCCCTAATAATTATTACTGGAGTTACTTTTGTTAATGAAGCAAAAAGAAACATTCCTGTTTCTTATTCAAAAAGGGTAAGGGGAACGAGACTCTTTGGGGGAGCTTCTACTTATTTACCTCTTTCTATTAATCCGGCTGGTGTCATGCCTATCATTTTTGCTCTTTCTTTTCTTACTTTTCCTCCCATGATTGCTAATTTTTTTACAGGTTTTGGAGGGCAAATAGGGGATATAGCTTCAAAAATAATTGCTCTTTTTGAAAACCCTCTTTTCCATGGAATAAGCTATTTCTTTTTAGTGGTAGGGTTTGCTTACTTTTACACTTCTGTCGTCTTTGACCCAGATTCTGTTGCCCAAAATTTACAAAAATTTGGCGGTTTTATTCCGGGAATCAGGCCGGGAAAAAGTACTGCCAAACACCTTTCTTTTGTCCTCCATCGAATTTTACTCTTTGGCTCTTTGTTTTTGGGGACAATTGCCATCACTCCCTCCATAGTTCAATCTATTACCCAAATCAAAGCTTTCAGATTTTTAGTTGGAGGAACTTCTCTTTTGATTGTTGTTTCTGTAGTTTTAGAAACAGCAAAACAATTAAAGGCAGAAATTGAAATGAGAGAATATGAGATCTAAAAATAAAAAATTAGTTTTAATTTTAATGGGACCACCAGGAGCGGGCAAAGGAACGCAAGCTGAATTATTAGCTGATAAATTAAATCTCTATTATTTTGAAACAAGCAAGATTTTAGAAAGAAAATTTAAAGAAGCAAAAAAAGGAGAATTTGTTATCGTTGAAGGGAAAAAATATTTTATTAAAGATCAAAAAAAATTATGGTTAGAAGGAAAACTTTGCGACCCTCCTTTTGTCACTTATTTGGTTAAAGAAGAAATAAAGAAACTCTTTCGAGAAGGAAAAAACTTAGTTTTAGCAGGTTCACCAAGGACACTTTATGAAGGAGAAAAATTAATTCCCTTTTTGAAAAAGCTTTATGGATCAAAAAACATAAAAGTTGTCCTTTTGGAAATTTCTGCTAAAGAAACAATCTTTAGAAATACCCATAGAAGAATTTGTGAACTGATGCGTCATCCAATTTTGTATTCTAAAGAAACAAAAAATTTAAAACATTGTCCCTTGGATGGTTCAAAATTATTAAAAAGAAAGGGTTTGGACGACCCAGAGACAATAAAAGTAAGATTAAAAGAGTATAAAGAAAGGACTCTCCCTTTGATAGATTTCTTCAAAAAACAAAAACTAAAAGTTATTAAAATTTCAGGCTCTCCTCCCCCAGCTGTCGTTTTCAAAAATATCTTAAAGTCCCTCAATCTCTAATCCACCATTTTTCACGATCGTAAAAAAATGATCAAGATTAAAACGGAAAAAGAAATTGAGATTATGGCAGAAGGGGGAAAGATTTTGGCAAAGATAATGGAAAAGTTGAAAGAGGCTGTTAAACCTGGGATAAAAACGAAGGATTTGGAAAAATTGGCTAAAGAACTAATCAAAAAGATTGGAGGAAAATGCTCTTTTTTAGGTTATAAAAGTTCAAAATCTGAAAAGCCATACCCTGCTTGTCTTTGTACTTCAATTAATGAAGAACTAGTTCATGTTCCCCCCTCAAACAGAGTTTTAAAAGAAGGAGATATCATTTCTTTAGACATTGGTCTTCTCTGGAAGGGGTACCACTTAGATATGGCAAAAACTTTTCCTGTAGGAAAAATCTCCTTTGAAGCTCAAAGATTGATTAGAGTGACAAAAAAAGCTTTAAAATTAGCAATAAAAAAAGCTAAAGTAGGGAATACTTTTGGCGATATTGGCAATACCATTCAAAGATATGTTCAAGGGCAAGGATTTTCTGTCATTAGAGAACTTTGCGGACATGGCATTGGAAAAGATTTGCACGAAGAGCCCCAAATCTTAAATTACGGAAAAAGAAAAACAGGTCCCAAAATAAAAGAAGGAATGGTTTTTTGTATTGAACCTATGGTAGCTGTCGGAGATTGGCATTTGGAAAAAACAAAAGATGGCTTTGGCTACAAGACAAAAGACAATTCCCTCTGCGCTCATTTTGAACATACAATAGCCATTGTTGAAGGAAAAGCCAAAATCTTAACAAAACCTTAAACTTTTTGTCGCGATCGCAACTTTTACTTTTAAATGGCTTTATTTTTTTATTTTTGGTAAGATTTTTTAATGTCTAAAGTTTTTCTTTCTGTAATTGTGCCAGCCTATAATGAAGAAGAAAGATTGCCAAAAACCTTGAGAGAGATTGATGATTACTTAAAAAAACAAAATTTTTCTTTTGAAATTGTTGTTGTTTCTGATGGTTCCACAGATAGAACTTGCCAAGTAGTAGAAAATTTAAAATCAGAGATTGAAAACTTAAAATTGATTTGCGAAAAAGAAAATCGAGGAAAAGGATATGGAGTCAAAAGAGGAATGCTCACCTCTCAGGGAAAATTCAGACTTTTCACTGATGCTGACAATTCTACTCCTATTCCTCAAATTGAAAAATTTTGGCCAGAATTTGAAAAAGGAGCTGACATTGTTATTGGCTCAAGGGATTTAAAAGGCGCTGTTTTAGACCCTCCCCAACCCCTTTTCCGAAGATTTGTTGGCGAAGTTTTCAAATATTTAAGAAAGATTATTGTTGGTCTTTGGGAAATTGAAGATACCCAATGTGGATTTAAATGCTTTAGAGGGGATGCGGCAGAAAAAATTTTTCCAAAATGCAAAATTGAAAGATTTGCTTTCGACCCTGAAATTTTATTGATCGCTAAAAAATTGGGTTACAAAATTAAAGAAGTTCCTGTTTATTGGAAAAACGAACCTCACTCAAAAGTAAAAATAAAATCAATGTTTAACATGGCCAAAGATTTGATTAAAATAAGATTAAACGAAATTAAAGGAATTTATGGCTAAAAAGAAAAAATTTCCTTCAGAGCTAAGATATGATGTTGTTTCTGGAGATTGGGTTATTGTGGCTACAGGAAGAGCAAAAAGGCCAGAAGCTTTTAAAAAAGAAAAGAGAAAAAAGTTTAAAATTTCAAAAAAAGAATGTCCTTTCTGTAATATTGAAACTCAAGAAAAACCAGTTTTAATTTTGAAAAAGGGAAAAATTGTTGAGGATCTGAAAGATTGGACGACAATTGTCATTCCTAATAAATACCCAGCTTTAATTCCAAACAAAAAATTAGAAAAAAAGAAAGAAGGAAAATTTTATCAGAGAATAAAGGCTATAGGTTACTGTGAGTTAGTAATCACTAAAGATCACGAAAAACATTTTCCCCATTTTAAAATCTGGCAAGTAAAAGAAGTTTTTGATGCTTACCAAAAAAGATATTTAGATTTGATGAAGAAACCTTTTGTCAATTACATTTCCATTTTTCATAATCATGGTCCAGAAGCAGGAGCTTCCCAACCTCATCCCCATTCTCAAATCATCACTACCCCTTTAATTGACGTTGACTTGAGAAAAGCACTTTTAAAATCTGAAAGTTATTTTAAAAAGTACAAAAAATGTATTTATTGCGAAATGAATAGGTGGGAAATGAAAGTGAAAAAAAGAATTGTCTTTGAAAACAAAAATTTCATTGTTCTTTGTCCCTTTGCTTCCAAAACAGCTTTCCAAACAATTGTTTCTCCAAAATTTCATTCATCAAATTTTGAAGAAATTGGGGAAGAAGAAAAATGGGATTTGGCAGAAGCTTTTTTGGTAGCAATGAAAAAAATTTACAAGGCTTTAAACGATCCCCCTTACAATTTTTATTTACATACTGCCCCTGCAGACAGAAAAAAATATCCTTTCTATCATTGGCATTTTACCATTT
>CAYSYN010000013.1:0-9015 GCA_964435445.1 uncultured Candidatus Saccharibacteria bacterium | reverse complement strand
TAATTAGACGCTTTACAAGAGCAGTAGCAAAAAGCGGAATTTTGATTGAGGCAAGAAAGAGAATGTATAAAGGAAGGAATATTTCTGAAAGAAAGAAATGGGAATCAGCTCTTTATCGGGAAAAAAAGAAAAAAGAATACGAAAAATTGAAAAAATGGGGAAAAATCTAATTGGAGCTTTAGATATTGGTTCTTCTGAAATTAAGCTTTTAATTGTTAATAAAAATCCAAAAGGGAATTTGGAAGTTTTCTACAAAATTCAACAAGAATCTCATGGAGTAAAAAGAGGAGAAGTAATTGATCCCCAAAGATTATCTCGGGCAATAAAAGCTTTGGCAGAAAGATTTTACCAAGAAACAAAACAAAAAATCCCTCCTCTTTTTGTTAATTTGGGGGGATATAGGGCTTCCTCTGTCTTTTCTCGGGGTTTAATTTCTGTCTCCAGAGCTGACCAAAAAATTTCAAAAGAGGATGTAGAAAGAGTTTTGAAAGCAGCTCAAGCAATAAACATAGGTCAAAACAAAGAAATTTTTGACGTTTTACCTTTACAATTTATTGTTGATGGGGAAAGTGGTATTGAAGATCCTATAGAAATGAGAGGAATGAGATTGGAAGCAGAAACTTTACTTTTGGTAGGATCAAAAAGAAATTTTGAGAATTTAAAGAGGGCTATTTTACTTTCTGAAATTGAAGTTTTAGATTTCATCCCCTCTCCCATTGCTCTAGAGAAAGCTGTTTTGAAAGAAAGAGAAAAGGAAATTGGTGTTTGCCTTTTAAATTTGGGAGCTCAGACAACAGAAATTTCTGTTTTTGAAGATGGAAAACTAGTTCATTTTTCTGTCTTACCTTTGGGTACAATTTCTGTTACCAACAAAATAGCCATTTTTTTAAAAACTGATTTTGAAATCGCAGAAAGAATCAAAAGAGAATATGCTTCTTGTTTTTGTTCAAAGCGAAAAAGGGAAAAAATTGAAATTGAAGATGAGATTTTAACTTTCACTTTAAGCTCTCTCTCCAGGGTAGTGAGAGAAGAATATTTAAAAATTTTTAAAAAAGTAAAAGAAGAATTAAAAAAAATAACAAAAGAGAAAAGTTTGGCAGGAGGTATTGTTTTAACTGGGGGAGGAGCGAAAGTGGAAAAGCTCGCCTTCTTGGCAAAGCAAAAATTCAAGCTTAATTCAAGAATAGGAAAACCCTCCAAAATTTTGGGCATCGAAAAAGACCCTTCTTTTTCTTTAGCAGCAGGTTTAATTTTGGTTGGAATGGAAGAGGCAAAAGGAGAGGAGAAATCTTTAATTTCAAAAATAGCAGAATTTTTCAAAAATTTTTTACCTTAAATGAGTCCTTCTCAGATTTTCTTTTTTTCTCTTTTGGCTTTTTTATTTGGTGTCTTTTTTTCTTCTTTTAATTTGCCTTTTTATTTTTCTCTTTTTCTTTTCTCTTTGCTTTTTTTATTTTCAAAAGAGAAAAAACTTTTTCTCTTTTTGATTTTCTTTCTTTTTCTCTTTGGCTACCTAAAGTATGAGAAAGAGTTTTTTAAATTAGAAAAAGAAAAAGAAATTTTGCTAAAAAAAGAAGCTGTTTTAGCTACTTTAATTTTGCCACCTAGAGAAGAAGAAAAATATCAAGAACTGATTTTGAAACCAAAAGATTTTGAAGGAAAAATTTTAGTGAGAACTTTCAAATCTCTAAAATTTGAATACGGAGATTTGATTTTTATTTCTGGAAAATTCAAGAGAGCTAAAGAAAACTTTTTAAAAGATAAAATTTTAGCAATTTCCTATTTTCCAAAGATTGAAAGGAAAAACAAGAATTCTTCCAGCTTTATTTTTAAATTTGTCTTCAATTTCAAAAAGAAAATAAAGAAAAATTTAGAAACAATTTTTCCTTCCTCAAAATCATCTTTTTTAATTTCTCTTTTGTTTGGGGAAGAAGAAAAAATGCCAAAAGATTTTTTAAACAAATTAAATATTACTGTCACAAGGCATATTGTTGCTGTCTCTGGCATGAACATTACTTTAATTTCTCTTTTTGTTTTAAATTTTCTTTTGACTCTTGGTCTTTGGCGCCACCATGCTTTCTACTTAACTTCTTTTTTTATTTTCCTTTACATTTTAGCTATTGGTTTTTTGCCAAGCGGGGTGAGAGCAGCTATTATGGCTTTTTTATTTTTGCTAGCTCAGCAATTTGGAAGATTAGCTTCAGCTCAAAGAACAATTTTTCTTGCTGTAGTTATTATGCTCTTTTTTAATCCTTTTCTTTTAAAATATGACCTTTTTTTTCAAATTTCTTTTTTAGCCACTTTGGGTTTGATTTATCTTTACCCTGTCTTTTTGGAATTTTTCAAAGATTTACCTAATTTTTTAGATTTAAGAAAAAATATTTGTGCTACTCTCTCAGCTCAAATTTTCGTTTTGCCTTTGATTTTGTATAATTTTGGAGATTTTTCCCTCTCTTTTCTTTTCCCAAACATTCTTATCTTACCCATTTTACCTCTTTTGACTATTTTGACATTTTTTGTTTCTCTTTTAGCATTTTTCTCTTTTTCTTTAGCAAAATTTTTTTCTTTTTCTGTTTTATTTTTCTTAAATTACATTTTTGAAGTCATCAATTTTTTCTCCAAATTTCCCCCTCTTTTCTTTCCTCAACTTTCTTTCTCTTTTTTAGTCTTTTCTTATTTTTTTATTTTTCTTTTCGCTTTTTTACTCCACAAAAAGTTTGGCTCTCCTTTCTTTTTGAGATAAAATTGTTTTAATGTTAGCTTGGGTCATTTCTGTTGCCATGGGATATGGACACCAGAGAACAGCTTTTCCTTTGAGAGAAATTACCAAAGAAAGAATAATCAAAGCTAACGATTATCCTGGCATTCCAAAAAGAGATAGAGCAATTTGGGAGAACACAAGAAAATTTTACGAAGCCATCTCTCGCTTTGAAAGATTTCCTGTTTTTGGGAAAATAGCTTTTTTTATTTTTGATTCTTTCCAAAAAATTTCCAAATTTTACCCAAAGAGAGATTTGAGAAAGCCAACTTTTACCTTAAAAAGAATTTATTCTCTCTTGAAGAGAGGGTGGGGAAGACATTTGATTGAAAATTTAAAGAAAAAAGATCCAAAAATTCCTTTAATTTCTACCTTCTTTACCCCAGCTTTTATGGCAGAATACTTTGGATATGAAGGCCAAATCTTTTGTGTTGTTTGCGACACCGACATCTCAAGAACTTGGGCTCCTTTAAATCCAGAAACATCAAAGATTAAATATTTTGCTCCCACAGAAAGAGTAAAAGAGAGATTGGAGCTTTACGGAGTAAAAAGAGAAAACATTTTTTTGACAGGATATCCTTTGCCAAAAGAAAACGTAAAAAACGCTCTAGAAGATTTAAAATACAGAATCTTAAATTTAGATCCCAAAAAGAGATTTTTTCAAAAATACAAAGATTTGGTTGAAATAAAGTTGGGAAAATTACCTCAAAACTCAGACCATCCTTTAACCTTGCTCTTTTCTGTAGGAGGAGCTGGAGCTCAAAAAGAAATTGGATACTTTATTTTTCAAAGTTTAAAAGAAGAAATTAAAAAGGGAAAAATAAGATTAATTTTGTCAGCTGGAATCAAAAAAGAGGTTTTTCAATTTTTTAAAAAGAAAACTCAAGGTACAGAAATTATCTTTGGGAGAAACATTGAAGATTATTTTGAAAAATTTAACAAAGCTTTGAGAAAAACAGACATTTTGTGGACAAAGCCATCTGAACTCTCTTTTTATTCAGCTTTGGGAATTCCCATTATCATTGCTCCTCCCCTAGGATCTCAAGAAAGAGCAAATTTAAGATGGCTTTTAAAATCGGGCTATGGAATGTGTCAAGAAAATCCAAAATATACAAAAGAATGGCTTTTTGATTGGTTAGAGAAAGGGTATTTGGCAGAAGCAGCTTTTGAGGCATTTTTGGAAGGAAAGAGAAAAGGAACTTTTGAAATTGAAAGAATAATTTCAAAATGAAAAAAATTTTTAAAAAATTTCTTCTTCTTTTTTCTCTTTTTGTTTTTCTTTTATTTTCTTTTTTCTTTTTGGGAAAAGCACCAGAAACTAGAGAAATAAAATGGGGAGCTATTTTTTCTCAAAAGCACGCCAAAAATTTAGGTTTAGATTGGAAAAAAGTTTATCTTTCTATTTTAGATGATTTGAAAGCAAAAAATTTAAAAATTATTACCCATTGGGATTTGATGGAACCAGAGAATAATAAATTCGATTTTGCCAATTTAGATTGGCAAATTGAAGAAGCTGAAAAAAGAAAAGCAAAAATTATTTTGGTTTTGGGATTGAAAACAGGAAGGTGGCCAGAATGTCATATGCCTTCTTGGTTGAAGGGGAAAAAAGAATGGGAGAAAGAATTGCTAGAATATTTAAAAATAGCCATTTTGCGCTACAAAGATTCCCCTTCCATTTTTGCTTGGCAAATTGAAAACGAACCTTTTTTTCCTTTTGGGGAATGTCCGAAAATCAAAAAAGATTTGGTAAAAAAAGAAATTGATTTAGTAAAATCTTTAGACAAAAGACCTGTTATCTTTGCAGATTCTGGTGAGTTTTCTTTTTGGATTTTAGCAGCAAGATTAGGAGATATTGTAGGAACGACTCTGCACAGAAAAGTTTATTTTAAAGAGATTAAAAGATATATTACTTATCCTTTTCCTCCAGTCTATTATTGGCGAAAAGCGAAAATTGTTCATTTCTTATTTGGAAAAAAGGTAATAGTTGGAGAATTGCAAGCTGAGCCTTGGTGCAAATCTTTAATTTATAATTGTTCTTTAGAAGAACAAATGATCACGATGAATTTTGAACAATTTGAAAAAAATATTGAATTTGCTAAAAAAACAGGTCTTGATACTTTTTATTTTTGGGGAACAGAATGGTGGTATTTCATGAAAGAAAGAGGAGATGAAAGGTTTTGGGAAAAAGCCAAAAATCTTTTTCAAAAATGAAACTTTCTGTCATTATTCCCACAAAAAACGAGGAAAAATATTTACCTATTTTGCTTTCTCAGATCAAAAAGCAAACCTTTAAAGATTATGAAATTATCGTCGCAGACGCTAATTCAAAAGACAAAACAGTAGAAATCGCAAAATCCTTTGGTTGCAAAGTAGTTAAAGGAGGATTACCAGCTAAAGGGAGAAATGAAGGGGCTAAAGTAGCTAAAGGGGAAATTTTATTATTTTTGGATGCAGATAACCTTTATTTACCAAAGAATCTTTTTGAAAAATTGATTTTTGAGTTTGAAAAAAGAAACTTGGGCGTAGCTTCTTTTCCCATATACCCTGCAGGAAATTTGATAGATAAAATAGCTTATTTTTTCTACAATCTTTGGACGAAAATAACCCAAAATTTTTTACCTCATGCCACAAACGCTATTTTGATTAAAAAAGAAATTTTTGAAAAAGCAGGGGGATTTGATGAAGAAATTTTAATTGGTGAAGACCATGATTTGGCAAGGAGGGCAGCTAAAATTTCAAAATTTGGGTTTATTGAAACAGAGCCTGTTTTTACTTCTTCTCGCCGTTTCGAAATCGAAGGAAGATTGAAAACTTATGGAAAATATCTCTTAGCAGGTCTTTACATGCTATTTTTTGGACCTGTCAAAAAGAAAATTTTTGAATACAGATTTGATGACTTGAAAAACAAAAAAGAAAAACTAAAATCTAAAATGATGGAGTTGCCAAAACCTGAATTTAAAATGGAATATCCAAAATTGGAAAGCCCAAAAACAAAGAAAAAATTTTCTGCCATTTTCATTATTTTGGGTTTTATCTTTGGCATTTTTGGGGGAATTTTGCTTGACCTTTATTGCTACAAAGAAATAGAAAAAATTTTACAAAAACTTCAAATTCAAATTCCAAAGAGAGAGAAAATTGTAGAAAAAGAGAAAATTGTAGAAAAACCAATTTACATTCCTCAAACTTCCCAAGAAGAGGCAATTGTCAAAGTAGTGAAAGAGGCTTCCCCGGCTGTAGTTTCTGTCATCATTACAAAAGACATTCCCAAACTAAAAATTTATTATGAAGAACCTTTCAAAGAGTTTGAAAAATTCTTCGGTCCCTTTTTTGAATTTAAAATTCCAAGATGGAAACAAGAGGGATATGAGAAGAAAGAAATTGGAGGAGGAACAGCCTTTTTCGTTTCAGAAGATGGCATTTTAATTACCAACGCTCATGTAGTGGCAGATGCGAAAGCTGATTATACTGTTTTGACAAACGATGGGAAAAAGTATCCAGCAAAAGTATTAGCCAGAGACACTTTAAGGGATTTGGCGTTTTTGAAAGTAAAAGGAAACAGTTTTCCTTATTTAAAATTGGGAGATTCTGACAAAATTCAAATTGGCCAAACAGTCATTGCCATCGGTAACGCTTTGGGAGAATTTAGAAATACAGTTTCAGTAGGTGTAGTTTCTGGCTTGGGAAGAAAAGTGACTGCTTCTGGAGGAGGGATTATAGAAACATTAGAAGATGTCATTCAAACTGATGCTGCCATTAACCCTGGAAATTCTGGAGGTCCTCTTTTGAATTTGAAAGGGGAAGTGATTGGAGTAAATTTTGCTATGGCAAAGGGAGCAGAAAATATCGGTTTTGCCATTCCCATCAATCAGGCAAAAAAGGATCTATCTCAGATAAAAAAATACGGAAAAATAAAAATCCCTTTTTTGGGAATAAGGTATGTTATTATTGATGAAAAAATTCAAAAAGAGAAAAATTTACCAGTAGACTATGGTGCATTGATTGTTAAAGGACCTCAAGGTGAAAAAGCGATTTTTCCAGGTTCAGCAGCTGAAAAAATAGGTTTGAAAGAGGGAGATATTGTTTTGGAATTTAATGGTGAAAAAATCACCACAGATAACCCTTTAGCTAAAATAATCATGAAGTACGAACCAGGAGATAAAGTCACTCTTAAAGTTTTAAGAGGAAATGAAATAAAAATTTTTGAACCTACTTTAGGAGAAAGAACTCTTTGATTTTTTCCAAATTTTAAAATAGAATTTAAAGTATGGACGGACAATTTACTTTTAAAGCCCAAGCTGCTATTTTATCTGCTCAAGACATCGCCAAAGAAAGAGGTCAACAACAAGTTGATGCCTTGCACTTACTTTTGGCCCTTTTACAACAAGAAGGAAGCATTGTCATTACCGTTTTGGAGAGATTAGGAGTTGATATTAACGATTTGAGAGAAAAAACGAGGGCTGCCATTTCCAGAATGCCAACTATTATTACCCCAAGGGTTTACGGCCAATATTATTTAACACAAGACATGGCCAAAGTTTTAGACAGAGCAAGAGATGAGATGAGAAAGATGGGAGATTCTTACATTTCTGTTGAACACTTATTTTTAGCTCTTTTGGCTCAAGATACAAAAGCTAAAGAGATTTTGGAAGAAGCTACTTTTTTGCAACCAGGTGGCGTTTCTTCTTTGGAAATTGGTTCTTTAAACTACAATTCATTTTTGAAAGAGTTGATGAAAGTGAGAGGAGGACAAAAAGTAACAGACCAAGAACCAGAAACAAAATATCAGGTCATTGAAAAGTATGCAGTCAATCTCACTACTTTAGCAAAACAAGGAAAATTAGATCCTGTCATTGGAAGAGAAGCGGAAATAAAAAGGGTGATGGAAATTTTGTGTAGAAGAAAGAAAAATAATCCTGTTTTGATTGGGGAAGCAGGTGTGGGAAAAACAGCCATTGTCGAAGGTTTAGCTCAAAGAATAGCCAAAGGAGAGGTTCCAGAAAGTTTAAAAGATAAAGAACTAATTTCTTTGGACCTTGGAGCTTTAATTGCAGGTACCAAATACAGAGGAGAATTTGAAGAGAGAGTAAAAGCGCTTTTGAGAGAGATAAAAAGAGCAGCTGGTAAATATTTACTTTTCATTGATGAATTGCACACTTTGGTAGGAGCTGGAGCTGCCGAAGGAGCAGTTGATGCTTCAAATTTACTAAAACCTGCTTTAGCTCGGGGAGAATTGAGATGTATTGGAGCTACCACTTTGAAAGAATATCAAAAATACATTGAAAAAGATCCAGCTTTAGAAAGAAGGTTTCAACCTGTTTATGTGGCAGAACCTTCAATTGAAGATACCATTGCCATTTTGAGAGGAATTAAAGAAAAATATGAATTGCATCATGGAGTAAAAATTACAGATGATGCTTTAGTAGCTTGCGCCCAATTGGCAGCCAGATACATTACAGACAGATTTTTACCAGACAAAGCAGTAGATTTAATGGACGAAGCAATGTCTTCTTTGAGATTGGAAATGGAATCTGAACCTGAAGAGCTCTCTCAATTGAGAGAAGAAATTAGAAAATTAGAGATTGAATTAGAAGCTCTGAAAAAAGAGAAAAAACATAAAAGAAGAGAAAAAGAAATTTTAAAAAAACTAGCTAATTTGAAAGAGAAAGAGAGGGAGCTAGCAGCTAGAGTTCAAACAGAAAAAGAATTAATTTTAAAAATTAAAAACTTGAAAAAGGAAATAGAAATGGCAAAAAAAGAAGCTGAAAGAGAAATTGCTAGGGGGAATTTGCAAAAAGTAGCTCAAATAAAATATGGAAAGATTCCCCAGTTAGAAAAAGAACTTTGGGAAACTGAAAAAAAGCTAACAAAAATTCAGAAAGGAAAACCTTTAATTAAAGGGGAAGTGACGCCAGAAGATGTAGCGAGAGTGGTTTCCAGATGGACAGGAATTCCGGTAACAAAACTTTTGGAAGAAGAAGCAAAAAAATTAGAAAGAATGGAACAAGAGCTCCACAAAAGAATTGTTGATCAAGATGAAGCGATAAAAGCTATTGCCAATGCTATTAGAAGAGCAAGAGCGGGTATTTCAGAAGAGAAGAGACCTTTAGGCAGCTTTTTGTTTTTGGGACCTACGGGAGTGGGAAAGACAGAGACAGCAAAAGCTTTGGCTGAGTTTTTGTTCAATGATGAAAATGCCATGATTAGATTGGACATGTCAGAGTACATGGAAGAGCATTCGGTAGCCAAAATGATAGGTT
>CAYSYN010000012.1:0-9594 GCA_964435445.1 uncultured Candidatus Saccharibacteria bacterium | reverse complement strand
CAGAAAGAGAAGAAAAAGGATTAATCAGAGATCCTTCTCTAGAAATTGCTTACAGAGACATTGAAGAGTTAAGAGATAGATTAATGTCTGCTCAAGAAAAAATGTTCAAAGTTGGTTTCTATATTACAGTTTACACAGACACAGAAAAAGAACTAAAAGATGTAGAAAACACATTAAGATCAATTTTGGAATCAAAACTAGTTTATATTCGGCCAACAACTTACAGACAAAGAGAAGGTTTTAATACTACCTCACCTTACGGTTTAGACCAAATTCAAGTTTTAACACCTTTAAATACAGGTCCTCTTTCTTCTGCTTTTCCTTTTGTTTCTTTTGATTTGAGTTCTAACGAAGGAGTACTTTATGGTATCAACCTTCACAACAATTCTTTGATCTTGTTTGATAGATTCTCTTTGGAAAATGCGAACATGGTTGTTTTTGGAAAGTCTGGAAGCGGAAAAAGTTATTTTTCAAAGTTAGACATTCTAAGATCTTTAATGAGAGGCGTTGACGCTATTGTCATTGATCCTGAAAATGAATACAAAAGGTTAGCTGAAGCTGTAGGAGGGTCTTTCATCAACATTTCTTTAGCCTCTCCTCAACATATCAATCCTTTAGATTTACCTTTACCTAGAGAGGACGAAAATCCAGAAGATGTTTTGAGATCAAATATTATTAATCTTGTAGGTTTAATGAGAATAATGCTAGGTGGAATGACGCCAGAGGAAGATGCGATTATGGATAGAGCTTTAACTGAAGTTTATGCAGCAAAAGATATTACTCCTCAAACAGATCCTAAAACTTGGCAGAAAAATATTCCTCTTTTGGAAGATTTAGAAAAAGTTTTGGAAAGAATGGAAGGAGCAGAAAGTTTGGTGAGAAGATTGAGAAGATATACAAGAGGAACTTTTGCCAGATTTTTCAATCAACCGACGAATGTGTCTTTAGATAAACCTCTTGTCGTTTTTGGTATTAGGGACATGGAAGATGTTTTAAGACCAATAGCCATGTTTTTAATCCTAAGATATATTTGGAATAAAGTTAGGTCTCAGTTGAAAAAAAGAATTTTGGTTGTTGATGAAGCTTGGTGGATCATGAAAGAAGAAGATGGAGCATCTTTCTTGTACGGAATTTGCAAAAGAGCGAGAAAATATTGGTTGGGCGTGACAACTATTACTCAAGATGTTAACGATTTTATGAAATCAGTTTATGGTCAACCCATTATTACTAACTCTTCCATTCAGGTACTATTTAAACAATCTCCGGCCACCATTGATATCGTTCAAAAAACTTTTAATTTAACAGACGAAGAGAAATCTTTGCTTTTAGAATGTGAAATTGGAGAAGGAATCTTTTTTGCAGGTCAAAAGCATGTTTTAATGAAGGTGGTAGCTTCTTACTTGGAAGATCAAATAATTACTACTTCTCCTGAAGAATTGGTTAAAATAAAGATGGTAAAAAAATGAGTTTTTTAAAAACAACAATGTTAGTTTGGGCAATTTTCCTTGATTTTTTAGGATTTGTACTTTTTATTTTCGATTTTGAGATAATTGGAATTTTACTCTCTTTCTTTCTTGACTTTTTGGGCATTGTCACCTTAGGTATTTGGGCTTGGCTTAAAGGTCGTTCTATAACTGAAACGCCAACAAGATTTTTGCAGAAAATTAGTACAAAGTTTGGACTAACTGCTGTTTCTGAAATTTTGCCTTTTTGGGGAGATATTTTTCCATCATGGACAATCTTTGTCGCTACAACAAAAGATTAATAAAAAAAGGAATTTTTTTCCTCTTGGCAATTCCTGCTTTAACTTTTGCTCAAACTCAAATAGGAGCTACAATGGACATTGGTGAAATAGCCAGGATTGTTTATCAATGGATTGTAAAAATTTCTGGTATTTGCGCCCTTTTAATGATCGTTTGGGGAGGAGCGGAATATGCTTTCTTTTCTTCAGCGAATCCCGCAAAATTAGGAGAAGCTAAAGAAAAAATAAAATCTGCTATCTATGGCCTTTTAATCGTTCTCTTGTCTTGGCTTTTACTCTACATTATTAATCCAGAGTTTGTCACTTAGGGATAAGGTTTAATGACCACTCTTCTGTTTGGTTCTTTTCCAATACTTTCTGTTGTCACGTCTGGTCTGTCAGCCAAAGTTAAGTGAATGATTCTTCTTTCGTAAGCTGGCATAGGATCTAAAATTTTTTCTTTTTTTGTTAAAACTACTTCATCTGCTAGCGACATAGCCAGTTCTTTTAAATATTTTATTTTCTTTTTCTTGTAGTCGTTAATATCCAAATCCAAATAGAAATCACCCCCATATTTTTTCTTTAAAATGGCTTTCAAGAGATGCTGAATTTCAAAAAGAGTATCTCCCACTAAATTCTCTGCATCTTTAATTTCAAAACTTAAAAAGATGGTTTCGTTCTTTTTTTCTGCTTTTTTAAGATGAGATTCTACTTTTAATTTTTGAAAAAAATTGATCGCTTCTTCTTTTGCTTTTTCTAAATCTATCATATCTTCTTTAATACCAAAAATCTTTCTAAAATGCCAAAAAGAAAATTGGCTAAAACGTAAAGGGAAACAGCTGCAGGAAGTTTGGTTAAAACAAAAATTAAAAGAAAGACTGAAAAAAGAGTAAAAAAATGAGAAGGATTCTTTTTTCTTAAAATTTGGAAAACTTGCAATCCCCCAGCCATAACAGGAAAAAGAAAATTTGGTTTTGTCAGATCGATAAAATTTAAGAAAGTAGCTGAAGGAAAGGTTTGTGGTTGTTTTAAAATCTGATAGACAGAGTATAAAACGGGAAATTGAAAAATTAAAAGTAAGAAATTAAACAAAGGGTTGAAGCCTTCTTTTTTATAAAGAGAAAGAATCTCTAAAGTTTTTTTCCTTGGATCCTCTTTGTATTTTTCTTCTATCTCTGAAATTTGAGATTGGATTTTTTCCATCTTCTTTTCGTTTTTGATGACGCGAATGGAAAGGGGAAGAAAAATTAAACGAATTAAAAAAGCAAGTAAAATAATGGCAAGCCCTAAATCTTTCAAGTTGAAAAAAAAGAAAAGAAACAAAAACAGGGTTGGTTCATAGAAAATTGTTCGATAAAGAAAAGATATAGGATTCATCTTTTTAAAATTTTTGCTTTCTTAAAAAGTTTTTCTATTTTCTTTTTTAGGCTTTCAAAATCTGTTTTCAAGCCTTTTAGGGGAATGAAAATTAAATCAAATCCTTGCGGGAAATTTTTCAAATTAGCTCTTACAATTTCTCTTATTCTTCTTTTTGTTTTATTCCTTAAAACAGCTTTCTTTGAAAATTTTGTAGACATTAAAACTCCCAATCTTATCTTTTTTTCTTTGTTTTTTTGCCATTTTAAGACCAAAAAACCTTCTTTCAAACTCTTTCCCCTTTTTAAAACTTCTCTAAACTCTTTCCTTTTTAAACTAGAAAATTTTAAGGTGTTAGTCTCCATCTCCCTTTTCTCCTTCTCCTTTTTAAAATTTTTTTACTTCTCTTTAAAAATCCGTGAGTTCTTTTCCTCTTTCTTTTTTTAGGCCTATAACCAATGCCCATCTCAAAATTTTAATATTTTAAAATTTCTCTTTCAATCCACAAAATTTCCACAAAATTTCAACAAAACCTTATTTTTTTTTCGAAGTTGAACTCTTTTTTTTAAAAATTTATAATTTCCTATGAAAGCTGAAGAGCTCTGGCAAGCAACTTTAGCCCAAATTCAGCTAATGATTTCTCCGGCAAATTTTGCCACTTGGTTCAAGGATACCCAAATTTCTTTTTTTGAAAACGGAAAAATAATTATCTCCACTCCAAATTCCTTTGTTAAAGAGTGGCTAGAGCAAAAGTATCATCAAACGATTTTTAAAATTCTAAAATCTCTTGAACCAAGGGTGAAAGAAATTGAATATAGAGTAGGAAGAGGAGAAGAAAAAAGATGGAAACAAAAAGTTTGGAAGAAAATATCTTTCCCTCAACTTGAAATCTTAGATTTTGAAATAAACGAAAGAACAAATTTAAATCCTCGCTATACATTTTCTAATTTTGTTGTTGGCTCTTTTAATGAACTGGCTTTTGCAGCTGCTCAAGCAATAATAAAAAAACCGGGACAAGTTTATAACCCTCTTTTTGTCTACGGAGGAGTAGGGTTGGGAAAAACTCATTTGCTTCAGGCTGTTGGAAATGAAATTGTAAAGAAATTCAGAAGTCTTACTGTAAAATATTTGCAAGTAAATAGTTTAGTTTCTCAAATTATTAACGCAATTAAAAATAAAAAAATAGAACAACTAAAAAATAGTTTTCAAGATGTAGATGTTTTAATTTTAGATGATGTTCAATTTTTAGCCGGAAAAGAGAAAACCCAAGAAGAATTTTTTTACATTTTTAACACCCTTTACGAAAAAGGAAAACAAATTGTTATTTCTTCAGACAGACCCCCAAAAGCCATCCCCTCCTTAACTGAAAGATTAAGATCTCGTTTTGAAGGAGGAATGATGGCTGATATTTCTTTACCAGATTATGAAACAAGATTAGCTATTTTAAAAGTAAAATCTCAAGAAAAAGGAGTTAGCTTCCCAGACGAGATTTTAGATTATATTGCCACAAATATAAAAAACAATATCAGAGAACTAGAAGGAGCGTTAAATGTTTTAGCCACATATTCAAAATTACAAGGAAAAGAACTTGATTTAAAAACTGCCAAAACTTTATTAAAAAATCTTATTTCTCCTACACCAAAAATTTCTTCTTTTAAAAAGGTTATTAAAGTAGTTTCTGAATTCTACGAAATAGAAGAAAAAGAAATTTTATCTAACTCTCGGAAAAGAGAAGTTGTAAAACCAAGACAAATAGCAATGTACATTTTAAGAGAGGATTTGAAATTCTCTTTTCCTTTTATTGCTAGAAAGTTTGGAGGAAAAGATCATACTACCGTTATATATGCTTGTGAAAAAATTGAGGAAATGTTGAAAAAAGATGAGGGATTATCTGAGGAAATTAAAGAGATTAGAGCAAGAATTTTCTCATGAGAAAATTTTCCCCATTTTTTTCAGATTTTTCTTCTTCTTCAACTATGAAAAAAATTAAATTTTCCACAAACCAACAACTATGAAATTCTATTTAATTAGCGAAAAGTTAAAAGAAGGTTTGAGTATTATTTCTAGGTTAAGTTTAAAAAAATTAGCTCTCCCTATTTTAGAAAATGTTCTTATGAAAACAGAAAAAAATTTTGTTTCTTTTTCTTTTACTAATTTGGAAACGGCTGTTATCTGGCAAAGTTTGGCAAAAATTGAAAAAGAAGGAAAATGTTGTGTTAAAAGAAAAGTCTTAGTTGATCTGTTTTCTTTTTTACCAGAAGGGAAAATAACAATAGAAAAAGAAAATTCCGATCTATGCTTGAAAACTTCTAGTTTTAGTACCAAAATAAAAGGCGTAAATCCTGAAGAATTTCCAGTAATACCTAGACCAAAAGAAGAAGAATTCGTGGAAATAGAAGGAAACTTTTTTTGTGAAACTCTAAAAAAACTTTTTACTTTACCTTCACCTTCTTTAGCTAGACCAGAAATTTCTGGAATTTATTTATCTTTTTCTCCTCAAGGTATCGTTTTTGCAGCTACAGACAGTTTTAGATTAGCTGAGAAAAAAATAATCCAAAAACTAGAAATTTCTAAAGATTATTCTCTTATCCTTCCCCAGGTGGCAGCTAGAGAAATTTTTAATATTTTTGGGGGAAGAGAAAGAATTAAAATTTATCTTTCTCCAAACCAAATTTTTATTGAATCTAGAATGAAAGAAATAGATTGGCCAGAAATTTTATATACGGCAAGGTTGATTGAAGGAGAATATCCAAACTATCAAGAGATTTTACCAAAAAAATTTGAAACTGAAGCTAAAGTAGATACTTTGTTATTTTTGAAAACAATTAAAGCAGCAAGTATCTTTAGTTCAAAAATCAACGAAATAAAATTTAAATTTCTTCCTAAGGAAAACAAAATAAAAATTTTAGCCCAAAATCCAGATTTAGGACAAATGGAAAGCGAAATGCCAGCTCAAATAAAAGGAAAAGAAATTCAAATTTCTTTTAATTATAAGTTTTTAATAGATGGAATCTCTAGCATAGAAGAAAAACAAATACAAATTCTTTTAACAAAACCAGATGGACCGGCTATGCTCAAACCCCTTGAATCTCAAGATTACTTTTATCTTTTAATGCCAATTAAAACGAGTTAGACTCTCTCTGAGGTAAAATCTTTTCTAAAAATCGGTGCCAAATTGGTGCAGCTAAAACAACACCAGGTTGTTTGAAAGTTTTGCTATTGTCATTATTTCCTACCCAAACTCCAACAACTAAAGAGGGAACATAACCTATTGTCCAAGCGTCTCTGTAGTTTTGGGTAGTACCAGTTTTTACCGCTACTTTGAAATTTTCAAAATAAAGCGGAGATCTTTTTCCAAACATAGGAGTCCTAGCTTCGTTATCTGAGAGAATATCGTTGATTAAGTTTACCACCTTATTTTCCAAAACTTTTATTTTTTCTTTTTTTGCCTGATAAATTACTTTTCCTTCTTTGTCTTCAATTTTTAAAATAGGATTTACTGAAATTTTATAACCTCCGTTGGCAAAAGCACCATAAGCTAAGCTCATTTCCAAAACGTTTACTTCTCCCCCTCCTAAAACCAAAGAAGGTCCGTAATTAGAAATGGGTTTGTTTAAGGTGGTAATTCCCAAATCTTTAGCTATTTTTAAACTTTCAGCTAACCCTTTAACAAAAATTCCTTCTTTTCCTCTAAAATCGTTTATTCCCAATTTTTCAATTTTTTCATTTTTGCCTACAAGATAAAGAACTTTTATTGAAGAGACGTTCAGAGATTGAGCTAAAGCTTCCCTTATCGTTACCCACCCTCTGAAAATTCCATCATAATTTTTAGGAATATATTCTTTTCCTCCCCATACTCCAAAATTTGTCATTTCATCTAAAATTAAAATTTTATCATCATATCCTTTTTTAAAAGCTGCTGCATAAACAAATGGTTTGAAAGCAGAACCAGGTTGTCTAAGGGAAAAGCAAACGTTAACTTTAGGATCGAATTTACAATTTTTACCCGGGGTGCAATTTTCAGGATAAGGTTTTTCATAATAATTACCAGTGCCTACTGTCATTGCCAAAACTTCCCCGTTTCTAGGGTCTAAAGCTACCAAGCAAGCATTATGAGCGCCAAAAAATTTATTTCTTTTTAAGCCCTCTTTTACTACTTCTTCTGCTATTTTTTGCATTTTCACATCCAAGGAAGTATAGACTTTTAAACCTGCTCTTTGCAAATATTCTCTAGTGTACTTTTCTTCCAAAATCTTTTTTATCCATAAAACAAAATAGGGAGCAAAAAATTTTTCTTTTTTTTCTTTAAAAAAAATTTCTTCTCTTTTCGCTTTTTCTGCTTCCTCTTTTGATAAATACCCAAGTTCAGCCATTCTATCTAAAACATAATCTTTTCTTTCTAAAAGTTCTTTTTTTCCTTCTTCATCATAAGGTGAAAGTTTGTAGGGAGCTTTAATTAAAGCAGCTAATATAGCAGCTTCTGGTAAAGAAATTTCAAAAACATGTTTTCCAAAGTAGATTTGAGAAGCAGCCTCTACTCCATAAGCATTTTGCCCCAGAGGAACTTGATTTAAATACCATTCTAAAATCTGATCTTTTGGATATTTGGCATCCAATTCAATGGCTAAAATGACTTCTCTTATTTTTCTTTTTGGCGTTTTTTTCAAAGTCAAAAAAGCAGACCTTACCAATTGCTGAGGGATGGTAGAACCCCCATAAAGTGGTCTTCCTATTTTTAAATCTTCAATAATTGCTCTCAAAATTCCTTTAAAATCTACCCCAAAATGTTTGTAAAAATTTGCATCTTCTGTGGCAACAACAGCATCTCTTAAATATTTTGGGATTTTATCTAAAGTGACATATGTTCTTTTCTCTTCACCATAAATCTCATAGAGTAAGTATTCTCCTGTTCTATCATAAATTTTCGTAGATTGTGCCATTTCCATTTCTTCAAAAATTTCAGGCCTTGGCAAATCTTTTGCGTAATATAAAAATAAAAATATCAAACTAAAGAAAGTCAAAATCAAAGGAAAACCAACAATTTTAAAAGCTAGTTTGAATTTTCTTTTCATTCTTCCCTTTTACAATGAAGCTTCGATTATGACAAGTTATCCCAAAAATTAAATTTGATATAATTGAAGAAATGGTAAAAGTTCAAAAGAAAATAGATGAAATCTTAACAAGGAGGGTAGAACAAATTTTACCTTCGAAAGAGAAATTAAAAGATTTGATGTTAAAGAGAAAAATTAAAGTTTATTGGGGGATAGATCCGACTTCCCCTAATTTACATTTGGGACATTTAATCACTTTAAAAAAATTGAAAGAATTTCAAGAATTGGGACACAAAGTTATTCTTTTAATTGGCGATTTTACAGCTCAAATTGGTGACCCTTCAGGGAGGGATGTAGTAAGAAAACCTTTAACAAAAGAGCAAGTTAAAGAAAATTTGAAGGGGTACAAAAGACAAATTTCAAAAATTTTAGATATTTCAAAATTGGAAATTGTTTTCAATTCAAAATGGCTTTCAAAATTAAAGTTTGAAGATATTTTAAAGTTAGCTTCTCACTTTACTGTTCAGAGAATGTTAGAGAGAGATTTTTTCCAAAGAAGGTTAAAAAAGGGGAATCCCATTTGGATTCACGAGTTTTTGTATCCTCTAATGCAAGGATACGATTCTGTCGCTTTAAATGTAGATTTGGAAATTGGAGGGTCAGATCAATTATTCAATATGCTTTGTGGTAGAGAATTAATGAAAATTTTTAAGAAAAAAGAAAAATTTGTTTTAACTACTCCTCTCTTGTTGGGATTGGACGGAAGGAAAATGTCAAAAACCTTCCAAAATACAGTCAACTTTGAGGACGATCCCAACGAAATGTACGGAAAAATAATGTCAATGAAAGACGAACTGATTATAGATTACTTTAAACTTTGTACAGATTTACCTCTAAATGAAATTGAAGAAATGGAAGGATCTTTAAAAAGAAAAAAAGTAAACCCAAGAGATCTCAAAGCAAAGCTAGCTAAAGAAATAGTAAAAATTTTTTATGGTGAAAGGAAAGCTCAGAAAGCCCAAAGAGAGTTTGAGAGAGTTTTTAAAGAAAAAAAGCTTCCTTCAAAAATACCTCAGATGGAAATTAAAGAAGAAGAACTGCCTATTTTGGATTTGCTAGTGAAAACAAAATTGGCAAAATCAAAATCTGAAGCTAAAAGATTGATTTTGCAAGGTGGAGTAAAAATTAATAAAAAAGCGAAGAAAAATTGGCGCGAAAAAATAAAAATAGAAGATGGCTTGATAATCCAAGTTGGAAAAAAAAGATTTATCAAAATCAAAAAATCAAACTAAACAAAATCCTCTTCCCAATCTTCTTCCTCTCCTTCCCATTCTTCCTCTTCCCACTCTTCTTCCTCCAAAAAAATCTTTATCATTTTCAAAAGAATGCTCTCGACCTTTAACTAGAAAAACATTCTATAATTTCCAAAAAGCTTGTCAAGAGCTA